>CAMWLX010000534.1 GCA_947175225.1 uncultured Porphyromonadaceae bacterium | reverse complement strand
GATAATAACTCAGTCGGACAAAATTCACTTGTAGCAACAATGCCGTTTTGATAAGGTACCTCTACTATATAAGTTCGGGGTTCTCCTTGTACCACTATATCGAAATTTAGTTTGAGCTTTTCCATACTCATCATTTTAGTTTGAATTACAGTATAAGATACCGAACATAAGTAAATGGTAAATGATATGCGGGATAATCCGCGTAGCTATATGTAGTAAATACACAAAAAGTCCATCCCGAAATGAGATGGACTGATATAGCGGATTGTGCAAATCCTATTTATAACTTTCTACTACCGGATTTTGAGAAGGTCGGAATATCCCCATGGACTTATACTTTTGATTGCGAAAGTAATCAGCCCATTGATCGAAAGGAATTTTTTTGTCAAGCAACTTACTGAGACAAAAACTTAACGACCCATATTTTCGACCGGAACGCTTGTCTTTACACTCGTAATTCTTTTTATCACTCTCACAAGCACTGATAATTGTAATACAACCATAGCCAGAGGTATATTGTCCGGGAGATATTAGCGTTTTCAGATAAGAATTGGCGTAAGAGTCTGCATCAAATTCCTCATCATCCCCTCGCGTGTCGTTTACCCATTCGACTTCACTTTCGGGGTCAGGATCATCTTCAAGACTTCCTCTATCGGCACCGCCACTATAACAGGTATCGAATATTACTATTACATTCCCACTCTTTCCGACCTTTTGCTTTAGCTCGTTTAGATAAGGGAAAAGTTCATCATCAATGAAATGATTCTGCCCACGGTAACTCTTACCGGACGTTTTATATTTTGGAGAGAAACAAGCATCATAACATACAAACGATTGATCAAGACCCTCTTTCTCATCGCCATTAAGGTCTGTAAAGAGCTGACCGTGACCAGAAAAATGAAGATAGATAATATCTCCACTGTCCGCAGTTTTTGCTAAATTGGACAACGCAATCTTGATATTGCTTTTGGTGGCTTTGCTATCTACTAAATTAGATACCGAAAAACCGTTGGTCTTTAAATTCTTTTCAAGTAAGACCACATCATTATTTCCATGAATAACAGACCATCCGGTACTTTTGGTATTGTAGTTTCCTATTCCTATAAGCAAAGCAGTATTCTTGGCATACCCTAAAAGGCAGCCAAGAATTATACTGAATACAAATAGGACGCACCGTTTCTTCATTTCAACACATTTAAGATAGACTGCCATTTGCTTACATAGCCGGAATATTCAGAATTATCCTCAAATTGGGAGACCAGTTTTTGGAGAATTTCTTTTGCATTCTCTCTATCATGCAGTCTTAGATAAGCCATCGCAAGCGCAAAGCCATTATCTGCAATGTCATCGTAAGATTGAGCAGAATTATAATTTGCTACAAGTAGAGGTAATTTATTCGTTAGTTCTTCGTCAGTCATAGACTGAATGTCTAATATTTCACTACCGTCGCGTGTCAGATCTGTACTGATTTCAGCGCAGGCGTATATCGCGTTATCCACAGAGTATCGAGCATTTTTCTCTATGTTGAATACGACAGTAAAAGCAATAACAACAACCGCAGCTATAGAAGCGACTTGCCACATCCAAGGTTTGAATCGTAAAATTTTTACTGATTTACCGTTGGAAGATACTTCTGGACTCTCTAAATTCCGCATACCTACTATCTCTTTCAGCTTTTCTTTGGAAAGGCTTTTCATTGCCATTCCAAAATCGAGATTGTCCTGATGAGCCTCTCGGCAGATACCATTTACAGTTAACAGATAAACCTTGAAATCGGAAGCAAATTCTTCATCAGATTCTAATCGGGCATCAAACTCAGAACGCTGCGCGTCCGAGAGCTGATTGTTTATATAATTGTCAAACAATTCAATTCTTTCCATTGCGGTTGCGTTTTTTAGGTTTGACATCAAAACCGGCACGTTTAAGAGCGTCTGTTACACGCTTTATTAAGTCGGTCATACGCTGACTCTTTTTTGCCTTTGCTGTTGTGGCATTTTTATATCCTATTTCTTCTGCAATTTCATCCATTGACAACTCTTCATAATAGAAAAGTCGAATAATCGAGCCGCATGGCTCAGGAGTATGTATAAGCTCGTTACCCAAGAGAGATTGAGCTTCTGGATCTTTATATAAAGGCGTTTCGCCTTCATCATCAGGGAGAGTTTTTAACAGTTCCTCAACCCTTCGGGCAATATTTGAACAGGAGTCGTCTTCATCGTTATAAAATCCTTCATAGGATGAGTACGTTTTACAAATCTTTAGACATGCCTTGCTTGCCATATTCATGCCGATGGTCATAATGTAACTGTTCCACGACGTGTCTTCCTTTATGCGCCCTTGCTGTAGATTTTCCTGCACAGCGATAAACGCATCCTGATAAAGATTTTCGGCATCATATAACGACAAGCCGGAATACTTCGCCGTTAGTCGGCGAAGAAATTCCGGGCGAAGCCGATTGTACCATTGGCGTACTATTTCTTCGTATTCTTGTGCCATAGTCC
>CAMWLX010000533.1 GCA_947175225.1 uncultured Porphyromonadaceae bacterium | reverse complement strand
TAAAAGTAAACAGAATGTATTTTGTTCTTGTGGTGCGGTAGTGTGCTGGTATGGACAAAGAATTTTTACTTGTCCCGAATGTGGACAAACTGGAGAAGTGACGACAGTATCATCAATTGACCTTCATGGGGGAGGTTTTTAATATCATGATAGAACTAAAAAAAGGAGATAAAGTCAGCCTCACATCAGGAGGCTATGTTACTATTGATAAAGAACTTGGTCGAGGTGGACAAGGTATTGTGTACCTTGTTGATTTAAATGGAGAAAAGAAAGCTCTAAAATGGTACTTAAATGCTCCCGATGATAAATTCTATAAGAATTTGGAGCATAACATAATGAATGGAGCTCCGTCATCAGTATTTCTTTGGCCGGAATATCTTACACGAAAGGAGAAAGGAAGTTATGGTTATGTGATGAAACTTCGTCCACAAAACTACTTTGAGTTTGGCAACTTTCTCCTTGCAAAGAAGTCGTTCCGCTCATATACAGCTATGCTCACTGCTGCAATGAAGATATGTAAGGGCTTCATGATGCTTCATCGTTGTGGCTTTAGCTATCAAGATCTTAACGATGGAAATTTCTTTATTGATCCAACTACGGGAGATGTTCTTATATGTGATAATGACAACGTGATGCCTCAGGGTGAGAAATCAGGTATAATGGGAAAAGCCCGTTATATGGCACCCGAAATAGTTGTAGGGGGTACTCCGGACAAGTATAGTGACCGTTTTTCGTTGGCGGTTATCTTATTCATGCTAATCTATGCTAATCATCCTTTTGAAGGAGCTAAAGTTGTAGCATGCCCTTGCATGACAGAGACATTTGAGAAGAAATTTTACGGAACAGAGGCGTTATTTATGTATGACCCGTCTGACAAGAGTAATCTCCCGGTACGTGGTATTCACCAAAACGTCATACGACGTTGGCCAGCATTCCCAGCCAAGCTGAGAGAAACCTTCATTCAAGAGTTTTCTCAGGAGAAACTTAAAAATCCCAATACCCGAATGATAGAATCTCTGTGGGAGAAAGTTATTGTTAGTCTTCGTGATACACTGGTACGTTGTCCACACTGTGGTGAGGAAACATTCATTGAGGATTCTTCAAAATGTATGGATTGCGGTAATGATATTGATACGTCGCGTCGGCTCAAGATTGGAACCCGCTCTGTGATACTGACAAAGGGTACAAAGGTATATATTGATAATGATACTGCCCCCTATGCAGAGGTAGTGCCACATCCTAATGATCCATCAAAGCTTCTTCTAAAAAATCTGTCTTACTCAAACTAGACTGCAGAGACGCCAAGTGGAAAAATTAAAGTGGTTGAGCCTAACAATATGATGCCTATTAACCCGGGAATAAAAATAGCCTTTTCCACTACTATCAAAGGAGAATTTATTAAGGGAACAAATAATTAATAATAAAAACTATATGTCACTTTTAGATGAACAGGTAAGCGTACCGCGCCGAACAATGACCCTCTTCTTTCTTATTGATACATCCGGTTCGATGGAGGGTAATAAGATTGGAGCAGTTAATGACGCTGTAGTTAACGTACTTCCTATGCTTGATGAAATATCAGCTGAGAATCCTGATGCCGAAATTAAAGTTGCTGCCCTTGAATTTTCAAGTGGCGTACATTGGCTGTATTCAGAGCCGAAACTCGCTTCTGATTTTGTCTGGCAAGATGCAAGGGCAGGAGGTCTAACATCATTGGGAGCCGCATGTGCTGAGCTTTCGACAAAACTATCACGCAGTGGATATATGCAGTCGGCAAGCGGTTCGTTTGCTCCAGCAATCATTCTACTTTCCGATGGAGGCCCTACTGATGATTACGAGAGCGGGCTTAATAAACTAAAAGGAAATAACTGGTTTAAAGCAGCTATCAAGATTGCTATAGCAATTGGCGATGATGCCGATAAAGACGTGCTCAAGCAGTTTGCAGGCAATAGTGAAGCTGTGTTCACTGTCCACAATATTGATGCCCTCAAGCAGATTATTCGTGTAGTCGCTGTAACATCTTCTCAGATTGGTAGCAAAAGCAGTACTGCTGGAGATACAACCAAACAGGATCAGGTAATCGAAGAAATAAAGGACGCAGTTGAGAACATACAGGGTGCAGAAGCAGCAACATCCGTGGATAGCAGTTCCTATGATGACGATTGGGATTAAATATTAGCAAATGGACTCACTTAACTTCAGCTGTCAAGGCGAAAGTCATATCGCAACAGGCAAGGTTTGTCAGGACTATTCTTATAGCAATGTCTATGAGAATGGTAATGCTATAGCCATTGTTTGTGACGGTCATGGCGGTAAGCGTTATTTTCGGAGTGACGTTGGTGCGAAAATTGCAGCCGAAGTGACAGAGCATAAGGTCAAGACCTTTATTGAGGAAGTTGGGCTATCCTTGCTAAAGGATGAACCATTTACCCAACATGGAACTATCTCTGAACAGATTACCAATCAGGATTTCGATAAGACAAGTAATATAGAACGGGCATTCCGACAAA
>CAMWLX010000532.1 GCA_947175225.1 uncultured Porphyromonadaceae bacterium | reverse complement strand
AAGTTCAGCTTCGGACATGATATCCGCATCATCCACAACAGAAATAGAGATTGGTCGTGCCCCCCTCCTCATTACTATTACCGGCTCTTTCTCTGCCAGTTCGAAATACTTCCTTTGATTGGCGCGGAAGTCACGCGTCGTTACTACCTGCATAATAATCCCTGTTTTAGGAGTTGAATATAATATATAACAATAAAAAGTATCGTTTTATTTTGAATTTGTGTACTTATTTTGGTACACAAATTCAAAATTATATGGAATATATGCTTTTTGGATTCCGCCAGCTATTGACAAAATTGATATCAGAATAAGGTATCGAGGAGGGCGATGGCTTCGCGCTTCTTGCGGTCTACGACCTTGCTGTAGATCTGGGTGGTGCGGATGTCGGTATGGCCTACGAGCTTACTGATGGTGTATAGGTCGGCTCCGGCGGTCAACATCATCGTGGCGAAGGTATGCCGGGATACGTGGAACGTCACATTTTTCTTTATTCCGGCTGCGGCGGCGAGTTTCCTCAGCTTCCTTAGTGTTACGCTGTAGGAAGGGAAAGAGAACACACAGTCGGTTGGCTCACCCTTGGCCGGGAGCAATGAGGAAGCCTGTGTCGAAAGAGGGATTACTATCTGGCGTTTAGTCTTTTTCATGTTTATTCGGATTTCCTTTCCCCCGGGGGTATCGACTATGTTCTCCCATTTTAGCGCTGCCACATCCGAATAGCGCAGTCCGCAGAAACAGCAGAAGAGGAATGCGGCCACGTCGTCACCTGCTGAGATATTCTTTTCCGAAACATTGATGAACCGTCTGATTTCCTCAAGGGTAAGGTATTCGCGTGCGGACTCAGGTTTCTTTATCCGCTCACTGGCATTGAGCAGACACATCGGATTCCGTGCCATCATACCTTCCCTTACAGCTTCATTTAGAATGATTGAAAGCGCGTTGAGCAGTTCGTATTGAGTGGCCGGTGACAAAGCTTTTTTTGAATTCAGGGCATTTGCGGAGCGAAGGTAGTCGGCGAATCCCACGCAGAAAGATCGGTCGATGTCTTTCAGTAATAGATTCGGCATATGTATTGCAAGATGCTTGATGAGCCTCTGCATCAGGCTGATGCTGGAATGTGAACGCAGTCCTGTTTTCTTCTCCATTATCTTTCCTACCCAGTCAGCGGCCGATATATCCTCACAGTCAAGCTTGATGTCGGCCTTGCCGCTGACCAATGCAAGTATCCTCTTTGCCTTGATGGCGTTCGCTGCCTTCAATACAGCTACGTTAAGTGCTTTGTCGGAGTCTGTTTTCTCAGGAATAAGGTATAGCCGCAAGAACTCATAGCTTCGTTTCCCTTCGTAGTAAGTGTCGAGATAAAGCGACCGATTGCCGTTGGCGAGCCGTTTGGCCCTAAGCCTTACCGGCTCCTTTGGTTTGGAACTTTGTTTTGATTTTTTCATAGTGCGGGTCTGTTTCAAATGTCTATATTTACTCTGAAACAAAGACGCTTCATCACCTGCGCATTATTTTTCAAGATAGAATGGGAGCATGTAGATAGGAAGAAAAGTAATGACGCCTTCCTTGTGGTAATCCTTTGTGAATACTACGAGTGGATCCTTCGCTTTGGCGGAATATTTACGCATGAACTCATCAAGAGATTTATGAGTCTTATATCCTGATGACTTCACTTCAATAGGTGATATCTTGCTTCCTTTGGATATCAAGAAATCCACCTCATAAAGATGCCGGCTGTCTGAAGGAAATGTATAGTAGAAAAGTTTCCTGCCGCTTGCGACGATAATCTGAGCAGTCGCGTTTTCGTAGACATATCCGAGATTGGCCGACAGTTTGTCAGAGAGGAGTTTACTGTAAATTTCATTTTCCGCGATATCCCTGTCCCAGAAAGCCAGCGTAATAAAAAGGCCTGTATCGCCGATATAGATCTTGAAATAGTCCTTATCATAATCCATAGCCAGTCCATTAGCCGGATCAGCAGTATGGTAACACATGTTGACGGTCATTGATGCGGCCAGTTCTGAGACAAGCGAATCCTCTTTATCAGGGTCGGTATTGCCTATGACAGGATGGAGCATATACCTCGATTGCTTTCGGTTTAGTTGCGCGGGTACATCCTCGAAGATACGGCTTATCCTACCGCTTTTATCTATTTTATGAAGATCAGCAAGATAGAGCTTGATAATGGCACGTTTTACTTTGTCTACCCTGAGTAGATCTTTGGTATCTATATATTCAGCTATGGCCTTCGGCATTCCCCCTATCAGAAGATAGAGACGGAATGTTCGCATCAACGTTCGATGCGCTGCCCCGAATGTCATGCCGACGGCAATTGCCTGCCGTAGTAGCATAGGCGTGGTGGAATCCCCCAAAGCCCATAGGAATTCTTCAAAATCCATGGGGTACATCTTTATCTGATCCTCTTCGCTTGGAATAAGGATACCGTCGACGTTCTTGCTGATTGATATTAAAGATCCCGTCTCTATATAGTCATACCGATGATCGGCCACAAGATG
>CAMWLX010000531.1 GCA_947175225.1 uncultured Porphyromonadaceae bacterium | reverse complement strand
ATTATAAAATAGAGTACCGGGAGGAGCGTTATGCCGACGATGTAGCTGGCGACAAGCCCTGCGGTGATGGAGAAAGCTTGGTCGGAGAAGATGGCTCCTGCTATTCCGCTCATGAATATGAGAGGAACAAAGACTGCGACAGTAGTCAGAGAAGATGAGAGCATTGGGGTGATCATCTCATTTGTGCCTTTTATGCAGGCATCCATCAACCCCGCTCCACTTTGGCGGAATTGTGTGATGTTTTCGGTAACAATCACAGAGTTGTCAATCATCATCCCCACTGCAAGGATAAGTCCTGACATGGATATGATGTTGATGGAGACATGGAAAATATAAAAGAGAAGGAAAGTGACTATCACACCTACAATTATGCTTATACCGATAATTAATGACATCCTGATGCTACCCATAAAAATTATGCATACTATTAAGACGAGAATCAAACCCAAAATAAGGTTTTGCTCAAGATTTGAGATTGTGAAGTCGAGTAGTTCAGTCTGGCTTCTTGTCTCGTTAAACTCTATATCGGGATAGATACCGGAGAAATAATCTATGGTAGATTGCATAGCCTTCTTCATATTCGCCATGCTTTCTTCAGAATGCTTGATAATTGCAAGAGTCACTGCTCGCTTACCATTATGAAGTGAGTATCCGGCAGGAGTCTTGGAAGTCAAGTTCACCTCAGCGAAGTCTCCAAGATTCAAAAGCCTGTCAACTTTGCGGATTTTAATCTTCCGAACATCATCTTCTGTACGAAGAAGATTAGTGACATGGATATTGTACTCATAATAACCATCACGGACTGTCATTGATCCCGGCTCTACGTTATTGGCAACAAGAGCTGATTCGAGATCCCCTACAGAGAGTCCCGCTTGCTTCATCTTGTTAAGATCCGGAGTGATCTTCAGTGCTTGTCCGGGAATTCCGGTAATGTCGACCATAGCAATCTCCGGTTGCTGCTCCAGGCGGCGACGTACGATATTATCCGCTACTCTCGACAATTCATTGAATCCGCTTTCATCGTTGGCTTTTGTCATCATTTGGAGATAGACTACAGGGATGTCGGTGGCGCTGGCTTTAACTGCCTTTGGGCGTGATATTTCTTTCGGCAGCGTATTCATGGCGCCATCTATTTTCTCATTTACCTCTATGAACGCCAAGTCGGTATTGACACCATAATCCATAGTCAATGATATGATGGCTGATCCGTCGCGGGTTTCGCTTTTCAATTCACTGAGACCTTCCGTCTGCATCAGTTGGCGGCGCAGCGGAGCGACTACGGTATTCTCCAATTCCCGGGCAGACACATTGTCTTGGGTCACTTGCACCGTTATGTGTGGGATGTCGATGTCCGGCAATAGCGAAACTGGAAGGGTAGTAAAAGTGACACACCCGAGTATCACCAAAGCCAAGAACGCCATGATGACGGCTATGCGATGTTCAATCAGGTATTTTATCATGGGGTTTTCGGGTGTATGATTATTTGATGATTTTGACCGGGGCTTCGTGGGCGAGGTTGATGTTGCCGGTCACTATAACGGAATCACCTGCAGACAAACCTTCTGTGATGGTGTATTCGCTGAGGTTTTCAAGGCCTGTCGTGACATAGTTCCAGATGGCTTTGCCCTCTTTGAGAGTGAATATCACCTGTCTGCCTGAACGCAACACCACGGAACTCTTTGGAACTACGAGGGCCTCTTCCACTTTCCGCTTCACATGCACACGGACATTCATGCCGTCGATCAAGCCTTTATTCCCTGATATCGTAGCCCAAACTTTTATCATCCCGTTCTCGTCTACCATCGGATTGATTTCCGCGACGCGTCCTATTGCGTGATTTGCCGGGTCAGAGAAAGGGGAAACCGACACCTCGTCACCTTGCCGGAGCATTGCCAATTCACTTTCTATGACTGAGAACTCAACATCCATCCCGACATCATTAATGATTCTGCAAAGGGGTTCTGAGCCGGTCATATTGTGAGGTTTGGCACTGAGATTGGCTATAATGCCGCTGATTGGTGCAGTAAGAGTGGCATCAGCAAGTTCCTTTTCAGAAGCTGCGAGCGTCAGCTCTGCTTGTTCGAGACCACTACGTAGACGCGCTAATTTCATTACCTCGTCTGGGATGTTCTCAGTATGATCAGGATCATAGCCCTGCCCTATCAGGACATCCTTCATTTCCAGTCGGGCGGAAGCCACTGCATTGTGGTCTTTGTCGTTTTGATTTTTCAGTTTGTAAGTATCAAGAGAGGCAATCTTCTGTCCGTGGCTTACCCTTTGACCATTACGCACAAAGATATTGGAAATGATACCCTGAGTTTGAAAATTCACATCCACCTTCTCGCGAGCCGTCACCTTTCCATTGCTCACAATCTCGTGGCTGAACACCGAAGGCTTCAGCTCCATTACCGTCACCTCCGGCATCTTGTCAGTTTCCGACATCACAACTTTGGCAGACAGCGGCTTCTCCTCTGTCTCTTTGGATTGAGGGGAGCAGCTTGCTATCATGATAGCCATTATC
>CAMWLX010000530.1 GCA_947175225.1 uncultured Porphyromonadaceae bacterium | reverse complement strand
AGCTAAGATAGCTTTTATAGCTTTTATAGCTTGGATAGCTATATTTTTAAGATAGCTAAGGTAGCCATTATAGCTATCTTAGCTATCTTATTAACATTGCTTTTACTTCTTGAAGAGGCGTAGCAATTCGCCTATCCAGAGCACGAGTGATGTCGAGCCTATGATTATGAGCCAGTCAATGATGTTGAGAGGAGTGACGTTGAAGAAATCACCACCTATGGAGACAATGAAGATCTGACCGACGATTATGAGGAATGCAATCATCACGAATCCGCTTGCTCCCTTGAAATGGAATGCTGAGCGACCTGTCTCAAAGGCGCGTGCATTAAACATGTTCCAGAACTGTAGGAAAACGAAGATAGTAAAGAACATCGAGAGCTCATAAGAAGTAAGTGCACTTTGATCTTCCTTCACTGTCTGTTCGGCAAACGTGAAGAGCTGAGTCATGGATTCCACGCTGTAATGCTCGAAGATGTAGAGTATGCCAAGCAGGATTAGGAAGAATATGCCGCCTACTCCAACTATTGCCTGCCACATCGGACGGTTGATGATGAATGCCTCACGACTGCGGGGCTTATCTTTCATAACGCTTTCAGAAGGTGGAAGCGAAGCGAGAGCCATAGCTGCGAAGGTGTCCATAATCAGATTGACCCAGAGCATCTGAGTGACGGTGAGCGGAGATTCCGTACCCATGAAAGCGCCTGCAAGAACAATGAAACAAGCAGCGACATTGACAGTCATCTGGAACAGAATGAATCGCTGGATATTCTGGAAGAGTGAGCGTCCCCACATTACGGCTCTACCGATAGAGGAGAAAGAGTTATCGACGATTGTGATATCGGAAGCTTCTTTAGCTACAGACGTGCCGTCGCCCATTGACAGACCCACATGAGCCGCCTTGAGAGCCGGAGCATCGTTAGTGCCATCGCCTGTCACAGCCACTACCTCATTGTTAGCCTGGAGAGATTCCACAAGACGTTTCTTATCCATAGGACGCGCACGGGCAATAATCTTTATGTCGCCGACACGCTTGCGGAGTTCATCATCGGAAAGGGCAGCAAACTCAGTGCCTGTGATGATATTTTCATCTCCATC
Source organism: uncultured Porphyromonadaceae bacterium (assembly GCA_947175225.1). Taxonomy (GTDB): domain Bacteria; phylum Bacteroidota; class Bacteroidia; order Bacteroidales; family Muribaculaceae; genus Lepagella. The sequence continues at coordinate 1,441 of CAMWLX010000530.1, read as the reverse complement.
GAACGAGTCGTTCCAAAGACCCACCTGCCGACCGATTTCCTTAGCAGTTCCGGGAGTATCGCCTGTCACGATCTTCACCTTAATGCCTGCATCCATAACTTCCTTAACAGCTGCGGGAACATCTGCGCGGACAGGATCGGATATTGCCACTATTCCAAGGAAAGTAAGCTTCTCAGCCGCTACTTTATTATCTTTTATGGTAGCGTCGCCATCTTCAATCACCTGATAAGCGAAACCAAGGGTGCGCATTGCCATGTTCTGATATTCGAGCAGCTGAGCGTCAATCTCCTGCTTGGTGACTCCGGCGGTATCTTTACACATGCCGAAGACAATTTCAGGAGCGCCCTTGACATAAAGGATTTTCTTGCCGGTGGCTGACTTGACAACTGTAGCCATATACTTGCGTTCGGTGGTGAAGGGGAGTTCCTCAACTCTCTGCACACCTTCACGAAGCTTGGCATAGTCAACACCGCGCTCTTTAAGCCAAAGAATCAGGGCACCCTCAGTCGGGTTGCCGAGCACCTGGGGCTTCTCACCCGAAAGATCGAGCTGCGCGGTAGAGTTGACAGCGATACCTTCATAAAGCACTTCATCCGAAGGATTTCCGAAGAAATTGGTCTTATATATCTGCATCTGATTCTGGGTGAGTGTTCCGGTCTTATCGGTGCAGATTACGGTTGTGGCACCCATTGTCTCGCATGCATGCATCTTGCGGACAAGATTATTGGTCTTGAGCATTCGACGCATGGAATAAGCCAGCGACAGGGTAACAGCCATAGGCAGACCTTCCGGGACAGCCACTACTACGAGCGTAACGGCAATCATGAGAGTCTGGAGGAGATATGCCACAAAGTCAACCCATTCAAAAGGAAAATTGATAAAATACATTATAATTCTGCCTACTACAATCAGAGCTGCAAAGGCGTAGGAAATCTTGGTGATAAGATCACCAAGCCCATCAAGCTGTTCATTGAGAGGAGTCTTAACGCTATCATCAATCTGTGCGGCTTCAAAAACCTTGCCGTTTTCAGTCTTATCGCCCACGGCAAACACTTTCATGACGCCATGACCTTCCATCACTTTTGTGCCACGCATAGCATGATTGGAAGGGAATGTGTCTTCCTTATTGAATTGAGCCGGGTCGGTGGTCTTATGGCAGATAGGCTCACCGGTCAGTGTAGATTCATCGATATTCAGAGAGACAGCCTCAAGCAGTTCTCCATCCGCTGGTACTTCCTCACCGGTATTTAGGATTACGATATCGCCTACCACCACATCCTTTCTCGGAATCTGGGTGACGTTGCCGTTACGGATCACCTGCACCGGCTCATCATCGTTGACTTGATTCAGCAGGGCAAATTCTTTATCAGCCTTCAGTTCGAAGATAAATGCAAGCCCTGTCGCAAGGAGAATGGCAATAAAAATGCCGATAGGCTCAAAA
>CAMWLX010000529.1 GCA_947175225.1 uncultured Porphyromonadaceae bacterium | reverse complement strand
GTCAGATCATTCATAGTGCAAAGATAATAAAAATTTCTTGAGTGTGAGGGAAACATCTAGAAAAAACATCAAAAAAACTGCTATTGCTATGGCTATTAAGATTATTCTCCAAAAGCCATGAATAAAATCATTTGATAGGGGGATATTGCATAGTAGTAAGGAGGGCGGTTTGACCAGACCGAACTTTTATGTGAAAAAACTTGCAGTGTAACTAATTTTTAGTTACATTTGCAGAAAATATTAAAAATGGGAACAAAAGAGAAACTCATACAACGATTCCTGTCTTTTCCAACTGATTTCACTTGGTTATGAATACACTTAAATACAAGGGATTTTTAGGGTCGGTGGCTTTCAGCGAGGCCGACAATGTCTTTTTCGGCAAGATTGAAGGGATTGATGGTCTTGTCAATTTCGAGGGGGAGAGTGTGGCAGAGCTGACAAATGCTTTCCACGAAGCCGTAGATGATTATCTTGAATACTGCAGGGAGGAAGGTATCGAACCTCATAAAAGCTATTCAGGCTCTTTCAATGTAAGGCTCACACCGGATTTGCACAGCAAGATAGCCTACCTTGCAAAGCAGACAGGAGTTTCCATCAATTCATTTATTCGTATGGCTGTAGAGAAGCAGATCGCGGCAATGCTCTGATGATTTGGCATCGTCGTGAATCTGCTCACCTATATTTACTTACATCAGGCAGCCAAATCTCATAATTTTATACCACATTTGGCTGGGTTATGTAAGTTAACTTGGATGCGCCAGAGCTCTACTCACCCAATTTAGGGAAGTAGAAGCATCCATCCATTTAATCTTATAGATTGAATCTATACGTTTCGGAACAGCTCTTGTAGTTGACCTATTCTTGAAATCAGTTCGTCGTAAGACATTTCATCGCCATAAATCATTGATTTTTGCATTGCATCGTAATCCTTACGCCACTCCGTTTCAAATTCTTTGGGCGGAATCAGCACAATACGTCGCCGGACATCCGGAGTATAATCCACTCCCCGAATAGAAGTGAATATTTCTCGATGATGCCGAATAGCCTCCCATAGTTCCGCATTGTTGACAGCGGATAATATTTCTTCGTGCGCCATCATATGTTCCAGATCATAGAGATGCCTTGATTTTCGATTTGCCTTCAACCCCATTTCAGTAGTAAAAAGCTCATGAAGAAGAAACGCTTTTTCCAAAAATGTCTTTTGAGGAACAGCACACGTAATCATAGTATCCGCTATGCTTGTTTTTATTTCACTGTTTTCTGAGATCATGGACTTGACAGTTGCCTGGGATGTTGGCTCAAACAGCGAACGAGCCCCAACCTCAAGCAAGACTTCAGGGCGAAGGTATCCGTCGCCTGTATCAAAAACAGAATTGTATGCAATATGAATCTTCCGAGGCTCCGGATATGTACCATCTCCTTCACCATTAGGTTCTGGGATTACATCGCAATATCCGTCAAGATTATACTGATTCAACGATTTCGCAATATCAATGGCCAGACTATCTTTTACAAATAGAGACGACTCCTTTCTCAGCTTTTTAAGTTGCTTCTTTTTAAGATCTCCTTCCAATCCAAACAATGAACGGTCTATCGCCAGGTCTATATCTTCGGAGAATCTATGAATGAGTTTCCATATTTTACTTAGTGATGATCCCCCTTTAAATACAAACTTATCAGCATAAGGGAGATTGAAAACTATCTGCAACAATGATGAAACCCACATATCCTTTTCTATGGCACGAGGGTCTGAAATACCTATTCTTAAGGCTATCTGCTCATATACGGTTCGACGCTGAATGTCGGAAAGTTTAAGAAAGTTCTGCATAACTGTTTTTGATAATAGTCCTTATCCAATCCGGCATAAGGGGATAGTCGTTAATAATAGTTTCTTGAGGAATTTTGGCAAGGAGTGCCTCAATGCGTTTTTCCTGCTCTTTAGACAAGTTACCTTTTCCAACTTCCAGCAATGCAAAAGTAAGCATAGCTGCCAACTTGTTTTTAAAAGCAAGCTTCTTTGGAGCAACCCTTAGAAAGCGAATGCCTCTTCCATTGTATATCTGTATTTTCCGCGGAGTTCCATCAGTATAGAAAACAGCGTTCATCGGGACTTGGGTTGATAAGCCAAGTCTGTTGAGCGAATAATCTCCGGTAGGCATTATCCGAGATCTATCTCTCTTTGCTATAGCTTCAGCGATTTCTTCCAAGGTTGGATATATTACTCCCAGACCTAATTCTGTATCAATTCGTGGCTTGCAATATATACCTTTTGAAAGTCGTAGAATCTTTTTAGCATTCGTTAGTCTCTCCAAAGCCTTGTTGACGGCTTGACCATTACCCATACACGCAAAGTCAGAAGCGAAGAATATTGTTCCGTTCTTTCTTCGCTTTATGGAGTTATATATTTTATTCTCAATACCTTCAATCATATACGCTTTTATTATTTTGTCGCATTTTATGGTATAAAATGCGACAAGAATGTCGCAAATTTAATATTTTCTTGCGACAAAACCAAATTTTTTGTCATATCTTATGCGTATT
>CAMWLX010000528.1 GCA_947175225.1 uncultured Porphyromonadaceae bacterium | reverse complement strand
TTAAGCCGGAGCACTTCTTCAAAAAAATGCTGATAGATTTCCTCCAATTCAATAAGGTCACCTTCTTGCCGAATAACACCATAATCGATTAAAAGACGAAGGTTTTTCTCGTTCTCTACTAATCCTGCCGCCTCTTCATAACTGAAGTCATATCTCAATCTCGCCTGAAAAAGAGCATGCAGGAGTTTCCGCTCCGCATTGAGACGCTTAATCAATTCATTGAGATCAGTGAATACCTTCATTCTTATCTATTAGCTTATTGACTTAATTTATACTTAGGCTTAATCTTTTAGACATGCAAGGGGGATGACTTTAACACCATCAGGACGTGTATAAGCAATTGGACCACCCGTAACGACCAATAACATAGTAGGCTCATCCATTATAATCTGCTTTTCTCGTTCATTCATTTTCCTTACAAGATCTCTGATTTCCAAAAGATGCTCAGCTCCTTTGTCGATTTCTGCACCACCAAGCTTGAATTCAATAAGCGCATATCTTCCGTCATCGAGATGTAGGACAGCATCCGCTTCAAGGTCATATCTGTCATGATAATAAGATATGGAGCCAAAACAAGATTGGGAATACACGCGAAGATCCCTTATTGCCATGCACTCGAATATAAAACCAAATGTTTTAAGATCCATTTGTAGTCGTTCCGGGGAAAGCCCTAACGATGCAACTACAATGGAAGGATCCGTAAATCCTCTTTTCTTTCCTTTTCTAATAGCAGTGGCTGAACGAACAGCTGGAGACCACGAATCAATATCCTGTATGACAAATAGTTTTTCCAAAGCAGAGACGTAGCTGTCGAATGTCGGTTCAGTACAGCTTTCGGTTATTGCGGCTACATCCTGAATCATTTTCTTTTTCTTTGCAAGGGTTGAGATATTTCGTGAATATGCGCGAAGAATCTCTCGTGCCAATTTTTCATTGCGTTCGACTCCGTCTACAGTGGATATGTCAGTGGTACATACACTTTGAACATAATTCTTAGCAACCAATAGTTTTCCTCTTGTCGTTGGGAGAGATAAGGACGCAGGCCATCCTCCTCTGCAAGAGGCGAATATAAGTTGTTTTATATCCAGACATGACATCTTGCCATCAATTACAATATCCGGATTGTTGAATAATTCCATAAGAGAGATTTCCCCTGTGGATTCTCCAGATTCCCACAAGCTCATAGGAGCCATCTTTATTCTCGCAATCCTCCCAGTCCCCGTGTGCAAAATTTTTGATTTATCAACTGAATTTGATCCTGTAAGAATAAACTGACCTACCTTTTGTCTTGTATCCACAGCGCTTCTGACGGCATCCCAAAGTGTGGGTGCATCCTGCCACTCATCAATAAGTCGAGGGGTTGCCCCTTCTAAAAGAAGAGAAGGTTTGGTAGCAGCTGTGGCAAGATAGCCGTCTCGTGTATCTGGTAACTGAAGTTTGAGCTCACTGTTTGCCTGTTGTTCCGCTGTGGTAGTTTTCCCACACCACTTAGGACCTTCTATAAGCACAGCTCCAAAGGCTTCAAGATATTCACGAAGGGTATTGTCTGCTATTCGGGGTAGATATGACATATCGTTGTTATTGTTTAGTCCTGCAAAGGTAGTGAAAAAAAGTCTATTATCAAAGTTTATTTTAGTTTTTTGCGGTGTTTCATTTTAGTTTTTTGCGGTATTTGGTTTTGGTTTTTTGTGATAATGGGAAAGTAGGTTTGTACTGCCCCAAGAAAAGTAGATGCTATATTGGAGGTAATGAAATTTGTTTGGCCAGTAAAGCATCGATTTATTTGACCAATCGCCTCAGATCGTCTCAGATGGTCAAGTTTGTTTGGTTAAATTACATCTCAGAACAGTTAAGTTGCTGATTATTAGTTGGTATAATATTCTTCAACGAGGAGGAAAACTAAGCCGTCATTTTTTTGCTAATACTCTAATAATCAGCCATGCAGAATGAGGATTTATTTGTATGGCTGATTTTATAGTGCTTTTTCGGTCCGAAAGCGTCCTCCTTGACGGTGCGATGGTTAAAGACGGTGATTAATCGTCCTCTTCGTTATCATCTTCGCTATTGTCGTCGGTTTGTTTGAAGAAGTCGACGTTGAATTCGATTTGGCCGCAGAACAAGTCGGCACACAGTTGCTGCAGGGCGCTCACCGTGGGATATTTTTCAATAATCATCAGTTGTAGGACCCGGAAGGATTTGACTCCGATTATCCTAAAAAATGCAGTTTAATTTGCCCACCTCGCATAAATGCTGTATTTTTGTGAAGCTCAAAGAATACGTTTTAAACTTATTTATATATGCTACTCAAGAAAATTGAAGATGCTCTCAACGAGCAGGTTAACGCCGAGATGTGGTCGGCGTATCTCTATCTCTCGATGTCGCTTCATTTCGAGCATGAGGGACGCACAGGTATTGCCAACTGGTTCCGCGTCCAGTTTCAGGAAGAGCAGGCCCACGCTCTGGCTCTCATGGACTATCTGAATGCCCGCGATGCCAAAGTGGTGCTCAAACCCATCGCCGGTGTGCCCGACTCCTGGGCTTCCGTAAAAGATGCATTTCTGGCAACTCTCGAGCAT
>CAMWLX010000527.1 GCA_947175225.1 uncultured Porphyromonadaceae bacterium | reverse complement strand
AAGAGAACTGAATTACGCATTCAGTCTTCCTGGAATTTGGATAGATGATGCAGACAATGGAGAAAATAGATTTTGGATATTTCCATCTAACTATCAAATGGCATTTTGTTACTATCTTAATGAAAATGCACTTGAATTGATACCGTATGAGTTTAGCATTTTAAGTGATGGAGATATTTCAGAAAATGACATTTGTGTAATCATAACTCCAGAAGGGAATGAAAAAATTATCACAGATGGAATCACTCCCAATGATCAGGCGGTATATGCCGACTTTGACGTAACACTACTCGAAGATTCCGAATCTATTGTTGAAGTGAGTCTTACTCCACTGAATAGAAAAGTTGGGTATTGGTTTGATTGGAATAAATTCACGAAGTTAGATAAGACAGATAATAGATATTCCAAATTTTTGGAAATAATTATTGAGCATTATTCCTCTAACGAAATGAAAGTGGTTTCTAAAGTTAAATGTGACTACACCTGGATGATTAACATAGATTCAGCTTTAGTGGCAATTGATAACGATTATCTTTATGTCGCTAAGCCACCGCAAAACCTTTACTTCTATTTAACTAAGACTGATGATGATGAGTTTCAATACGTTCATAAGAAAGTGTCTGAAGGTATTAGTGGTCTTTCGTTACTTAAGCCAAGCAGTCAAAACCCTATTTACTTGATAAGGCGTAAAGATTCTCAATATGAACGCTTTGATTCGTATTTTGTAACACAGAATGAAGAAGTCCGTGCAGAATATGAAAGATTTAAAGAGGTAGTAATAAATACAAACATCGATGATCAAATCACCTTCTATGATGTAATGCGCCATGGAAAATTTCTTCAGCGCATTTGCTTTAACAGGTATAGTCGAATGTTTGATCTTAATCAGATGCTTAAGCATTATGGAGTTAAAAAATTAACGAGCATTACCATGGAAATCCGAGATTAAGTATAATGTCTCTTCTCAACAACCTAATAAAAACTATTCTCAGTTTCTGTCAATCAATCAGAGCCGGAGGAAATCTCCGACTCAGTCATCCCCTCCGGCTCTGACGGCATCAAACGCGAAGGCAATACATACGGTCAACTCCGCCGCAAACCCATCAACAAGGAAATCCTCCCAAACTTAACGGACCCGACAATCAGACGCTGGGCAGAGGAATGTAATGCCAGAAACCGGAACGGCTTTGTCATGACATAAGTAAGAGGGGAGTAGTGCTTCGACAGTCTCCATGTCGGTTCCAAAGTCAAACTCCCCTCCCGCTCCGAACTCTTCGCCTTAATAGGAAACAATCCCTCTGCCGAAGACATCCGTAACGTCTCCTACAATCTCCAACGCGAAGAAATCGCTCGTAAGACAGGAATGTCCGTAATCAAAGCAGCTTCCGCCATCGGCAATATGCTTGACTGCGTACCCCATGAAGATATATCCGGTTATGTTTACATGGTCCCCAACTGGGCGCACCGATGGTTCCGCCACAAAGGCTACGTCTCCACAATGTTACATTGAAATATGAAAAGATAACCAAGGAATTATCAAGAGCCCGGGAGGAATTTATTTGCATGTTTAAATCTTTTTGATTACATTTGCAATCTAAAACCTAAATAACAACATGCCCACAGTATTTGAATTATTCGGAATTCGAGCCTTTATTATTCCTGGTGATCATGAACCTATTCATATTCATGTAGAAGCAGGTGGTGGATTCGCAAAAATTCAAGTAGTTCCTGATATTAGAATCATCAAGCAGGATGGAATCAAACCTGCTAAAATGAAAAAGATTCTTAACCTTGTCAGCAATTTCAAGGATGAGATCGAAGAAGTCTGGAAGGCTAACAATTCATTTTATAAATAATTGATAATAGGACTATGGAAAAAATACAGGAAATATGGTTTGAGAATGAGAGAATCTATATGCAAACGATTTCGGGAAAAGTTTTTAGTCGTCCCCTGGAGGAGTTCCCGTCATTGAAGGATGCTGATTATTTGGCCCGACAGAAGTTCTATATATGGGGTAATGGATAGTATGTGCGCTGGAAAGACCTTGATGAGGATTTGTCGATCGATTCTTTTTTTGAGACCACAGAACCGAATCCAAACAATGAGATCGCTGATATCTTTAATCGCTGTCCATGGCTTAGTGTTAAGGAAGTAGCTGCATTCATAGGAATGCCGAAAGCCGTTCTTGACAGATTCATATATGGCATTTGGCAGCCGAAGGAAGAATCAATGCTATCCATAAAAAATGGAATTAAATTAATGAGTCAAGAATTGCTTCTCGCCGTTTCCTAAGAGAAAGAAGTGCCTACGAAACCATCCGCCCCATTGCCCCAACTGTGGCTCCTCAAACTTCAAACGCCTCTCCCTCTGGGGCCACATCCTCGACTTCTTTAGCTAAATGATATCTTTCTCGGGCGTAGCAAACTCTACGCCCGAGAGATTATTCAGCAGCAGTGTTTTTTGATTCAGTGTGGCAGCCATGGGTTGCCAGCCCAAAGCAACCTCAGCAATCGGTAACATGCTCGACTGCGTCCCACACGAGGACATCACCGGTTACGTCTACATGGTCCCAAAC
>CAMWLX010000526.1 GCA_947175225.1 uncultured Porphyromonadaceae bacterium | reverse complement strand
GGCAAAGTTAATCATCTTTCCTCAATTTTTAACAACCTGCTTTTTACATTGACCCAAAAAAAGCTATGCAGCCGCCCCAATATATACCGCAACAAGCCTTTCCAGTTGTAGAATTTGCTTCTTATTTAAGTTTACCCCTCCAATATCAAGGATTTTTAAGGCGAATGAAGTGTCGGATATAGCTTTCTTTAGCTGTCCAACACTATTTTTTGGGAAAAAGAGCCTAACTTCGGATTGAAGCATGTTTCGAGTGAAAAAAGAGATGTTATAAGCAAAGTCTATACGAGCCTCATTCCTGGCCTGACTATGATGTAGCCCGGTGAATTGCTTGGAGTCTCTGATTCCGAATTCTATGCGGAAACGCTTGCGGTATATTGCGACGATTTTGTTGGCGGGAAGAGATGTATCGGTGCTAAAAAGGATTACATTTTCCCTATCTCCGATTCGCCCGACCACTATTCGCACATTGAGGCGTAATGATGTGGAGCGGACAACTGCCGTATAAAAATTGCCAACCTTACTGATATGTATCTTTTCAAAGAACATCATGTCAGGATGCTTTATATCTACGCGTCCGGCATAGGTAGGTTTATAGCCTTTTCGCGTGCCTCTTTTCTTCAGGTATTGATCGTTAGCCAGATATGTAAGCGAGGCATTATTTGGAAATTTCGAGACTACAGTGAAACCAAGTCCTATTGTAGGGAGGACAAATGTCTTTCTGGAGAAAAATGCATCCGCTACCAGGATGTGGCTTATCTTATGCAAGCTTTCTGACCTGTTTTTCAGTGAATTGAAGTAGCATTCCGTCATCGTTTTCATCCCTGCGTCACCGCTATTGGGCAAAGTCTGGGATGCACCCAGCATAACACAATCACCAGTTTGGTAATTAATGGCGGCGAATGCGGTAAGTTCCAGACCATAGACACTTTTTCCTGAACTTCCCGACCAGTACATCCCAATGCCAGGTGTACACTTCCCGCTCTTTGAAATATGAGCAGGATCCATTGCTATTACCATATGCTCAGGATCGGACGTCACGGGAATGAATCCACGGTTGAGTTCAAACCAATTAATGCCGGTCTTACTGAAATTGTTCCTGAACGTCTTTTCATTGAGATTTGAATATCTCTGGAGTTGGAGGAAATTTACTCTGCCACGGATGGCGACAATGGCATTAACTACATTTTCCAGAAATCGCCTCAACACTTTTCCCATACCAAGTGTTTTTAATGAGCGGGAGAGATAATCTCCTAACATTAATCTGAATATTTTTAAAGCGGCCAATGCGTTCATAGAATTTGTTTTGAAGTTTTATTCTAATAACGCTTGGCCGCTATTTTTGTCATGTTTTTTTACCGAACCATTGATAATGTCTCTTGCAGGTGTAAGTATGTAATCATCTTTGAAGTTATTAATGTATCTGCTCATATCTTCCGCCATTGTCTGACGATGCAAAAAGGTACTGTTATAAAACCACCCCAAATGATGGTTCAAGTAAAACCTTACCTCGATGATCTTGACTTTATCAATGAGCATAATAACTTCAGTAGCTTCTCTTGTTTTAAGCAGTGAGTTATCTATCTCATGTCCAAGTAACATTCTTTTTTTCATCGGGCAATCGTACACTGTTAGTGTCATTGGAATTCCCGTTTTTTCAAGGTTCTCAAGAACCAAAATATCTCGGTCTGATTGCATTAGGTCTTACTATTTTCTTTGATATATAATCCGGTTGATTTCGGGGACGACGAAGTGCTTGAGGATTTTATCGTTGAGGCGATGTCCTCCGTCGAACCATGTAATGTTGGAATAGTGCTGAAGGAACAGGTCCGAGTCGTTCACTAAGTCGTCATCACGTCCGAACATTCCGAATGTAATTTCATCCTCACCTTCCGGTATGTTCTCAAAACGTCGAGCTGCAAGCTTCTCATATTCCTCTATCAGTGCATCGTCAATAATGAACGTCTGCTCTCCGTCCTGACGACGGTTGAAAAACTTGTTCTCCCCCTTGTTCTGCTTCAGGATTTCGTGCAGTCGGAAAGCGGGATTTACAAGAATCTTCTTGTAACCGAACAATTGCTGTGCGAACATTCCTCCCATCGAGGTACCAATAATCAGGTCGGGGTGGTTGGTCTCGCATATCTCTTTGAGCAACTGCAAAGCTGCTGTGGGGTCCAATGGCAGATCGGGGGCAATGATACATGCCTGCGGGAAATACCTGCGGAGCAAATCCACAGTTCCTGATTGTCCACTTGATGAAAGTCCGTGTATGTATAGTATTATCATATTGCGATTTTTTTGCGAAAATACAGGGGCTCTGTATCATTTTTCGTTACATATGGTACAAAATTACAGGAAATATCGTGCAATACCTCCATCCATTTCATCCATATCAGAATAACTATCGAAGTTCAGGAATTACCTCTAAACTATCTATTTCACCGTTCCAATGCAGCATCAACGGTTGATAATTCCTGACTATCCATCTTTTTATTGCTTCCAGTTCGAGAGGGGAGATATGAAGAATAGCATCGTCCAATAGAATTTTTGGGGTTTCTGGGTCAAGCGAGACGGGTATCAG
>CAMWLX010000525.1 GCA_947175225.1 uncultured Porphyromonadaceae bacterium | reverse complement strand
GAACTATGCGTCCTTCAAAAAAATCAGTTGCCATATCAGCAAGGGTATCAAGGTCAATATCACCATCTTCCAGATGGATTGTTGATTCATTTCCGTGACAAGCGAAGTATATAATTTCGAAATCTTTAAAGTCTCTTTTAGAAGGCTTAAAAAAATCAAGATAATGCTGGAGATCTGATATGTGAAGAATGTGTCTGTAGATCACGTCGCACTGGTGAAACTCTTTAAGCCAATTAAGCAATGGCTCTGTTTTAAGATTAAATCGATATTTCTTTTTGTTGGAATTATAGAGCCATTCTGCTTCAAGACAGATGAGGTTATGAGCTTTCTTTTTCATTCTAAAGACAATAATGAGTAAGCAGCTATTCGGGATTCTACAAATTTTGACAAATTGTGATCATTGATCATAAATTTGAAAAGTGCATCGAGTCTGTATGCAGCTCGTTCCCATGTCATACACTCATCAATTTCAAAGAATTCCGGCGGGAATAGTGCAGCCAATTGAGTAATTGGAGTCGAGTCAACCTGTTGGTCAAGCCATTCCAAAGCTTCAAACAAAATATGGAAGCCCAAAGAGAGTAGTGTAGACTCAGTATTAGACGTTCTGTAACTGTTAAACAAGTCTCCATGATGGATAAGGTATTGCCATGTTAAGGCAACAACAGAATAGCCTCTTCGCACCAAGTCCATAAAGGTAGCACATCTTTCCTCGCGCTCCATACCGTGGGCTTCGTGGCATCCATTGTCAAAAAATGCTCTCTCTGGAAACTTCAGTTCAAACTTCTCCCAGACATCTTCATTCAAAGTCCTAAGGTCATTGGCTATGAGTTGAAGAGTCTTATCATCTCTTTCTTCGTCGTAGAAATATCTCAATGCCTTATCGAATTCTCCATTAGGTTCAATCACATCAAAAAGAGTAAGACATGATTTTAGCTTCATCGCATCTACCTCTCCTAAAACATATTCTATATCTCTCCCATAGTTATGCTCATTCAGAGTATCTATAGCTTTGTATAATCTGTTGCGTAATTCCTCATGGTTCAGATAAGCGTATGCTTCATAAAGTGACGATATACCAAATCGCTTAGACATTTGAGAATGTCCAAGATCTCGCATCTGCGGAAATACATACCAGATCCAGTGACTCTCCTTTTCGCCATACTCCAGTTCTCGAATAGCAGTGTCGTAAGAGTCATTCTCATCCTGTGCCTTGATAAATCTCTCTAAATCGAAATCCATAGTTCTTACATTTTGATAAGTGACATTAAAATAGCAAGAGCTGGTGACTGAGTACGGTTTACATAATTTCGGAGTGTAGTTGTGGTCATCGGTATGACCCCTCTTACCATATCGCAATAAGCCCGATATAGACCATCAGTATCAATCTTGAACTCTTTTAGGGTTGATTGCCTTGTGCCAATGATATTTTTTCCATTGACCGCATCAATACGATAGACTATTCCCGATACACTTTCAACTGTATCTAGTTCTTTTATTTTGGATATGAAATCTAATTTTTCCATATGGGCTTGACTGTGATGAACATACATATTCATCAATTTCCCGCAAAGTTAATGAAATTTCTCGGATTTTCCATTGAGTTTCCAAGAAAAATCACTAAATTTGCAGAATCCGCAATACTTTTAACTAGATAAACCAATGGGAAAAGACCTAAATAGATTGAAAGTGGTGCTTGCAGAGAAGCGACGCACTAATAAATGGTTGGCACAACAACTTGATAAAGATCCTGCCACTGTTTCAAAATGGTGTACCAATAAGGCACAGCCTTCTCTGGAAACTTTATCTGAAATTGCCATGAGTCTTGAGGTTGACGTAAAGGATTTACTGCAATCGTCAATTAGGAAGTCGGATTATTAAGATGGACTAAGATGGATATGGCAATATATTAAAAATGAAGTAATTTTGCATACTATGGCTAACTATGACATCGACAAAGCACAGTTACAGGATGAGGTTGTCCTTGATGACAATCAGCTTGTCTGTGTCTTGACCAATTCTATAAAGACCGCCTCAGAAAAAGAACTTCTTCTTCAATCCATCATCAATCAGATGGATGAAGAATATGAATTTGATCTTTCAGACATGAGGCGTGATTACTCTTTCTCTTATGAAGATGATGAGGGAAAGAAAAAGCGTATGACTATAGACTTGGCCATATTCCGTCATGGAGCTGAACAGGAGCCGGAAAATATTGATCGTATCTGTATTGTCTATGACTCAAAGACTAAGGAGAGTGATAAGAAGAAGGGCGTCGAAGCTACTCTTTATAAGGCGCTCCAAGCTACTGGTTGTGACTTCGGTATGTGGACCAACGGGGATAAGCAGTTCTTTGCCTATCGAAAGGAAGATGAGATTGGCAATGAAAAAATTGAAGATATAAGCGATTTTCCCGGTTGCGATGAGACTATAGAAGATCTTGAAAACATGGGCGACCGCTCTCAGCCTCGCAAAGCAGCCAATGATACTCTAATACGCACATTTAAGCGTTGTCATGACTATCTTTATGGAAACGAGGGACGAAAGAAAGATGCGTTCTGGGAGCTTCTCAATCTGATTT
>CAMWLX010000524.1 GCA_947175225.1 uncultured Porphyromonadaceae bacterium | reverse complement strand
TCCTTCCTTCCTTCCTTTTCAAAAGAAAGACAAGAAGAAAAAATCTAATGTCCGCAGCACTCCAGAAGTGTCGAAAGACATCGTCATCGACCGCGATGGCCTTGCAGATCGCATCGTAAGGCTCACACCAAACTCCTCAAACCTCAGCGATTATATCCTTTCCAAAGATGGCGAAACTCTTTATTATCTTTCAGAATTCGAGGATGGTTTCGACCTATGGGAAAAAAATCTGAGGAAGGGAGACGTCTCGCTATTGAAGAAACTTGGAGCAAGATCATCAAAAATGATCGCCGACAAAGATGGCAATATCTTCCTGATTGGAAACAATGTGAAGAAATTCTCCCCTAAAGACAAGAGTGTCAGCACTGTCTCTACATCCGCCAAGATGAAGATAGATGAAGCTGCAGAGCGCACTGCAATGCTCGAATTTGTCAAGAATGAGGCTCGCGAACGATTCTATCTCCCGGAAATGCCGATTGATTGGGATGCATATGTCGCCAACTACAGCCGCTTCCTTCCGCATATCAACAATGGATATGACTTTGCAGCATTGCTAAGCGAATTGCTTGGCGAACTGAATGTGTCACATTCAGGAGGACGATATTATCCGCGTGGCGGAGCTGACCCAACATCATCCTTGGGATTGATATTCGATCTGAAAGTGCCGTCAGAGGGGCTGGTGATTGAAGAAGTTGTGGCCGGAGGTCCATTCGACAGAGCCACGTCTAAAGTCAAAAATGGCGACATCGTGACAGCAATAAATGGAGTGGAGATCACTTCCAATTCAGATTGGGCCACTTCACTCAATAATCTTACGAAAAAGAAGACCCTTGTGTCGTTCAATCGCCCATCTACCGGCGAAAAATGGGATGAAGTAGTGCTCCCCATAACCTCATCAGCAATGAACACTCTGCTATACAACCGTTGGGTAAAGAATCGTGAGCATGAAGTAGACAGCTTATCCGGAGGAAGACTTGGATATGTCCACATTAAGTCGATGGATGACGGATCTTTCCGAAAGATATATGCAAAGTTGCTTGGAGAGTTTGTTGACAAAGAAGGAATCGTGATCGATACCCGCTGGAATGGAGGTGGACGTCTGCATGAGGATATTGAGGTGCTTTTCAGTGGAGAAAAATATCTTACTCAGGAAGTACACGGCAACATCTCTTCAGAAATGCCTTCAAGAAGATGGAACAAACCGAGCATAATGCTGATATGCGAAGCAAATTATTCTAATGCCCATGGCACTCCATGGGTCTATAAGCATAAAAATCTTGGGAAACTCGTAGGTATGCCGGTGCCCGGCACCATGTCGAGCGTAAACTGGATCGACTTGCAGCATCCTGATCTTCTATTTGGCGTCCCGGTAGTAGCATTCCGCACGGAAGATGGCACAATTTTAGAGAACACCCAGCTTGAGCCGGACATAAAGGTAGCGAATACGCCGGAAGACATTGCCAACGGCCGAGACCGTCAGCTTGAGACGGCAGTAGCCACATTGCTACACGATCTCGACAGCAAAAAATAAGCACACAGAGGGACACTTGAATACACGAAAAATCCTCAACTTCCGCGGAAGTTGAGGATTTTATTTTTGGCGTTTAAGTCTAATGTCACTAAATTAAGATAGTTTAAGACGCTTAATGACGCGCACGGAGTGCGCTAACTACATTGCTTGACGCGCACGGAGTGCGCTTTCTACACTATTTCTTTAAGATCTTGCTTACTGAGCCATCAGAATTGCGAATGATATTGATCCCCTTAGTCATCTCTCGCAGACTGCAACCATCTATAGAATATATTGCAGTTGTTTCAGTTTTCTCAGGAGTCAACTCGACAGCTGAAAAATCCCCGACTGTATCAATGATATAAGTCTCAAAATATGCAGGGGTGTTCATATTATTGTAGTCGTCGGAATATAAAGTGTAGCCCACTATGTAGCGGCTATCAGCTGATATACCTGTAGGCACGTTAAAGCCCAAAAGATCTGACACCCCATATCTCTCATCAAATTCAGGAAATATGTTAATAAACATATCCGCTTGAGTCTGCCCGGCCTTCATGATAAAACTTCCCAAAGATCCTAAGGCAGGCATACCAATTGTGCCAACAAACGTACCGTCATTGGCTATAGAGGTAGGATAAAGACCTTCATTAAACTCATCTATATCTTGATATTCAGAATATACTATCAAAGATTTCTCTTTAGTGTCATAGACAATAGGAACCTTAACATAGTCGTGTCCATCTTTTGGAATGAGACCTAACATAGCTGCATAGCGACCATTGTCGCTCAAGCTAAGGTAGTGAGCTGACAGACCCGTCAATGGTCTTTCATCATTATCCCTATCCTCTTCTCCTTTAAGTTTGAGAAATCTTAATGGGAAAAGATCTACTTCATATTCTCCATTATCGTTGAGTGTCCAGACACAAGGCACACCGAAATCGCCAATGAAACCTAAGATCACCTTACCGTCGCCACTCACATTCTTAGCAGCTGAAGCCGGTGGCACCGACTTAAACAGTTGCAGAATTTCCTCATCGGTCGGACGAGGAAGTTTTTTCCACTCAATTCCATCATTTGAAT
>CAMWLX010000523.1 GCA_947175225.1 uncultured Porphyromonadaceae bacterium | reverse complement strand
ACCGACCCTTTCCTTCAAGACATTATATACGTCCTGAAGCTTTATCGAAAGTCGCTCACCTCCGGCATTCTTGAACACACCAAACCAAACTCTCTCCAACTGAGCTTTTGAAGGAAGAGCATCTTCAATAAACATCTTGAGTATTTCCGGATTCTTTTCCGCTTCCTTTAATTCGGTGGAATCCAAGCTGACAAGTCGGTCTGCCACCTTGATCAATCCCTTCTTATCAGGAAGAGAATAAGCGTATATCACGCGATAGGAATATATCTGATATTTATTCTTCATTGGCTGATTATTAAGATTTAGACAATAAATCGATAAAAGGAATGTCTGTCAAATTCTTGTTTTTTTTCCGCGAAGAGTCATGATAGGCTTTCCAGTCCCTAATTTTAGCATAGATTCCGATATGGTTACCTTTCCCAGAATCGCAGGCATCGCATACTGCGTAGCCATCTTCTGAAATTGAGACTTTAATATCAATATACTCATAATCTTCATCTCCCCAAAGACTTGAATTACCATTTTTTTCAGTCTCCTCTCTGTATTGAAGCTTGGCGAGCCGAGACTTTGCCTCTTCTACTTTAACCTTATCACATGAGCATGGGATCACATATTTGAGACCGTCCATCTGCCAAAGGTTCCATGATATGATGTAAGCTAGTCCGAGGACACTCTGCTTCGGCATCTCTTTCCCAAACTTAGCACGATAGTATTCAAGAACTGTCAACATCACAGCCTCACGAGCCAACATGAGATTATCACCCTGCCATTCGTAGCCGTATGTGCATTCCAGGGCTGTCTTTGCCCAGTCTATCCAATCGCCGGAAGTTTCCGTGTTTTCTCCTACTATCCTGAGTTTTCGATCAAGCAGACCTATCCGTTGTTTAAGGTCTAAGATAGGTTCACCTGATACTGCATCATATCTACTGACAAGATAAGGAGCTTCGCCACATGTGATTTCAAGTCGCATATCACGGACATAATCTTTCCAAGACTTCCCCTTTTCATCAGGGAATTCAATTTTCCCTTCAGTAGGAATCCAAAAGTGAGATCCATCTGCGAGAATTATTTCTTCGTTGAACACATTCGCACGCCCAAACCAAGCTTCATCGATCAAGTTATTCTGAGCATTACAAATCCATGAAGGGGTAAACACCTCTGCTTTATCCTTAACCCTACGAAGCTGTTCCTCCTTTGCTTTCAGGGCTCGTGGTTGGATGACATCTCCATTGATTCCGGTAATAAGGTCGGGCAGTATCTCGTCATCAAAACGATACCCATCCCCTCTATACTCGTAGGAATCAGTGGCCCAAATAATATTCTTTTTGGTCGTGTGGTCAATAAGTAACTTGCGGAAAGCGTCTGGAAATGCCTCCCGTAACCAAGTCTCACTGATATCGACTTTATGTTCCTCAATTATCTGATCCGTTGATTCCATAATACAAAGCTACAAAAAATATGTTCATTCTTCATGAACCAAATCATAATTTTTTAAAGAATTGACCAAACGAGTCTGTATTTTATCGCGTAGGCTTGCGGGAGAAAGCACTCTCATCCCATCTCCATAGGAAAGAATAAGCTGTTCCAGTTCAAAATTCGGTCGTACATTGATCTCAATCTCTTGACCATTATCTATTTCAGAACCAAGTTTTTGAGTTGAGTGTATCGGCTTGGTGGCAACATAGGGCATCAGCGAATTAGACACCCATATTTTCACCTTTATCTGTTCTGCATCTAAATGTTTGGTAACACCGACAATATCTGAGAAGTAATCGTTATTGAAGTCATAATCTCTATTAGGAATATAAGAAACCCCAGTGACAGGAGATATACGTTCAATTCTATCGAATGCAAGATGGGAGATGGATGCAAATCCGTGCTCCTGCCCAAGAAGAAACCACCGATTGTTATACTCCTTAATATAGTAGGGATGGATTATTACTTCCTTCTCAGATCCACGTTGAAAACTTTTATAGCTTATCGCTAAAACCTCCTTGTTACATATTGCTGACAGCAGAATTGTAAAGTATTGTTTGCCTCTCAAAGTTCTACATTCATCAAATCCTACAACTTTTTTTCCATCAACGTCAATATTAAGAGATAGCTTAAATCGTTCAATAAATGACTTCATCCACTCCATTTGTGGAGTGCCTTCAAATTGTGATAAGATGGCCATACACTGGGAAAGCTGCGCAAGTTCATCATCATTGAACGTAAGCTTAAAAATTGAAGAATTCGGATCCTCATAATAATATGTAATATTCCTACCAATCCTCTTATCTTTAATATTGACATCTGGATAGGCTGAGGAGATATAATCCATATCTTGTCGGATCGTATTCATTGCGGTCACTTTTGGGAAACCATGAAACTCCAATTCTTTGTTAACTTCATCTTTAAGGTCAGCCGTAGAGTATCCTCCACGTCTTAGACATCTGTCAATTACCTTATATCTTATATCCGAGCTTTTCGTATTAGGCATACTATTTACTTTTTCCATACAAAAGTACAACTTTTTTCTTATAGGTGCAAATAGAATGAGTCTATACGCACTAATTTTGTACTCACGAGGATTAAATCCCCCTCGTCAGAAT
>CAMWLX010000522.1 GCA_947175225.1 uncultured Porphyromonadaceae bacterium | reverse complement strand
CGATTGGTTGGCTTCTCATGGTGCTTTCAGGCTTCATGGTTCTCCCTCTCGTCACAGCATTTATATATGGCGATTCTGAGATAAAACCCATTGTTGTCTCAATAGGGATCACTCTCCTTTGTGCCGTAGGCCTTATGAGCCTTAGGCCAAAGAGTAAGGAGATGGGAAAAAGGGAGGCGATTTTACTCACATCACTCATCTGGGTGATTCTATCTCTTTTTGGAATGATTCCATTCTTACTTTGTGGCACTCACGACAGCATAACGGATGCGTTCTTTGAGACTATGAGTGGCTTCACCACTACGGGTGCTTCAGTGTTAGGGACACTTGATAACGTTCCGCATTCTCTTTTGCTTTGGCGTTGTGTATTGCAATGGATTGGTGGACTCGGAATAATCCTTTTTACACTTGCCGTTGTGCCCATGCTCAACAACAAGGGGGGGATGCTTATGTTTAATGAAGAAGTGACTGGTATCACTCATGATAAGCTTCGTCCTCGCGTAAGTAACACTGCAAAAACTCTTTGGGGTATCTATATTTGTCTGACGATCGCGTGTATATTGCTGCTGTGGCTATCCAGCATGAATCTTTTTGAAGCAATATGCCATGGTCTTTCTACGATGTCAACGGGAGGATTTTCCACAAGCGATATGAGTGTACGAGATTGGAATAGTCCCTATATCATTATTATTCTCACCGTGTTTATGTTTATCGGTGGTGTAAATTTTAATCTGATTTTTTCAACTGTATACGGAGATTGGAAAAAACTTCTCAAAAATGATGCTTTCAAATGGTTTTGCCGTACATTGATTTTTGGATATGTAGTCTTCGTTATTTCCATTATTGGCAAAAGCCATGTACATAGTTGGCAAGAACTGACCATCATTCCTCTTTTCCAAAGCGTTTCAATCCTCACATCCACCGGGTTGGTGGTGCCACACTTCAATCACTGGGGTGCAGTTCCGTATATTGTCATGCTGATATTTATGGCTGTCGGTGGTTGCGCCGGAAGCACATCGGGAGGTGCTAAGATCGACCGGTTCATCATATTTTTTAAGTTTCTTAATAATGAGATGTATCGTACCATGTATCCTTCTGCCATAAGGACAGTCACAGTCAATGGAAGAGGCACGTCTTATGTAATCGTAATGAAGGTACTCGCCTTCTTGGCTCTTTATTTCCTTGTCATATTTATCGGAGGATTTCTTCTGACCGTGCTTGGAGTGCCTTTCGACGAAAGTTTCTTCTATTCCCTCTCTGCCATTTCCAATGCAGGAATAGGTACTGAAGTGCAAGATGGTGTCTCATGTTTCTCAATGATGCCGGCAGCTGCAAAGTGGATTTTAAGCTTCATTATGCTCACCGGGCGTCTTGAGCTATACACCATTCTCCTACTCTTCACCCCTGCCTTTTGGAAAAAATAAAGGAGGGTCAACCCCTCCTTATATATAAAAAAGGGACGCACGGTCCGTGTGTCCCTTTTATCATTCATCACATCTTATATCATTCATTAGCTATAGTATATATCTTCTCAGCTACGTTTTTGTCTATCTTGATATAATTTCCGAAGACCACCCCTTTATTCTCAGTGACTTTCTCAGCAAGCAACTTCACATCCGGATTCTCAATTCCAAGCTCCTTCATGCAGATCGGCATGCCGATTGAAGACAAAAATTTCTTAAGGGCATCTATTCCGAGCAAGGCTGCCTTGTTGTCATCAACTTCTTCGATCTCAAAAACTCTGCGAGCGAACTGGGCAATCTTCTTAGGATTCTCTTTCATTGCATATGTCATCCACGCAGGGAACATTACAGCCAGTCCTGCTCCATGAGTCACGTCGTAGACGGCACTCAACTCATGTTCAAGCCCATGGGTTGCCCAGTCTTCTTCACGTCCTCCACTGCATACTCCATTATGTGCAAGCGTACCGCTCCACATTATGTTGGCGCGTGCATCGTAATCTTCCGGATTTGCTATTACTTTCGGAGCTTCAGTGATAATAGCTTTCAATACCCCTTCAGCGATCCTATCAGTGATCTCAACATTAGGAGTATTGGAGAAATAACGCTCCATGATATGAGCCATCATGTCCGTTATCCCAGCTGCAGTCTGGTAGGAAGGAAGGGTAAAGGTAAGCTCCGGATTCATCAGCGCGAACTTCGGACGCAATACGTCGCTTCCCATTCCAAGTTTGTGAAGGCCATCAAGCTTAGTGATGACAGTATTACCAGACCCTTCACTGCCGGCAGCCGGAATTGTCAACACTACTCCAACTGGAAGAGCTTTCGTGACTTTTGCTTTTCCACAATAGAAGTCCCAGAAGTCTCCATCATACGTCATTGCTGCAGCAATAGCTTTTGCCGTATCAATTGCACTTCCGCCCCCGACTGCAAGCACTGAATCAATTCCCTCTTTCTTGGCTATCTCGATACCTTCATACACTTTCGAATCTACGGGATTCGGCTGAACTCCACTTAATTCAGCATAAGGAATGCCTGCATCCTTAAGACTATTCTTAACTCTATCGAGAAGACCGGATCGTATGACTGAGCCTTTGCCATAGACTATCAGTGGCTTTTTCAATCCAAAAGCTTCCAGCTCTTT
>CAMWLX010000521.1 GCA_947175225.1 uncultured Porphyromonadaceae bacterium | reverse complement strand
TCTTTAAGATTTGCAAAAGGTCTCTTTCCATGAAGCGAAACAAAATCCCTGATCATTTGGGATTCTATGGCTCCAAAGTCACAACCTGGAGTCGGTTTCCACGCCACTATGAGGTCATCGGAATCAGCCAGTTGCCAAAGGTATCGTCCACCCCAATGACCAACAGCGGCTCCCGCTCCGAAGCGAAGCAACTGTCTGACACGGCTGCGGAGGCTGGTTGCCTTTCCAATGTAAACGGTCTTACTGTCTGCCACATAGTTGTCGGACAGTTCGGCTATAGAAACATTGGGATTCTTTTCTTTGAAAAAACCACCAGTGCCTTCTTTAAGGAATTGAGGAGCGGTTTCTGAATCCCTTATAACAACATACACGCCAGCTTCTTCTGGAAGAACGGCAGTGTTGCCTCGGAGTATGGAAACCGGGATAAATCCTTCAAAGCCCTCTTTCTTGTATTGCGCAATCTCATTATGGGCCGATAGAGTAATATGGGGCATCGGTTGGATTTCTTTCTTTTCCATCCTTTCCCTTGGCGTTGACCTCTCCACGTTACATTTTTCAGAACCAGATATTTTCAAAGTTCCGTCCGTGCATAGTTTTTGCAAGTTGGCTACGGTGTAAGCCATCCCCGGAGCCACTTCGGACCAATAGAGTCCAATCTTCCGAATCTTTGAACGTATGCCTTTCTGCTTAGAGGCATCTGCCGTTTCAAGTTCTTTTACCAAAGCGGTGATTCGTTTGAGTTCTTCACCCGTAAAGGTAGTTTTTGAATTTCTTTCAGTCATGATTATTTGGTGTTATTTTATTGCGGATTATTGCCTGTTGATATATTTCGTTGATTCTCTCGCGCAGTGATAGAGGTCTGATGACAGTCAAAGAATTGCTCCGTGCCAAAAGTGCCATCACAAAATCATT
The DNA here is from genome assembly GCA_947175225.1 of uncultured Porphyromonadaceae bacterium. Lineage (GTDB taxonomy): Bacteria > Bacteroidota > Bacteroidia > Bacteroidales > Muribaculaceae > Lepagella. The sequence continues at coordinate 1,701 of CAMWLX010000521.1, read as the reverse complement.
GGTGATACGGATTCTCAGCCTGATACGGAACTCTTCAGCATTATCGACAAGAACCTCCTGTGAAGTATGGAGCGGTGTTGCTTTAAGGAAATAGCCGTCCAACGGAGAATAGGAAAGCTCAACTTCCTCAATCGGAATGGTCTCATCGTCCCATATACCGTAACTGTTCTGAAACAGACTGTTCGGATTAAGATTTTCATCCCTCCTGAACTGTGATGCCATGATCTCCAGATTGCATATCCGGTCAACGGCATAAGTGCGCAGTTTCCCTTCATCATCCAAGGCAACAAGATACCACAATCCCAAGGATTCTTTGAGGAAGTGAGGGTTGACAGTCTTTGATATGATTCTGTTCTGCTTGCGAACCAGTTTATAGTCAAAACTTATTACGTTGGAATGCTTGATTGCATGGATAAGTGCAGGTATACTCTCCGCACCTTTGGGGCGGTGATGTTCGGGGATAATGAATCCGGAAACATCGGCAGAATGATTGAGGGAAGTCAGCAAATCAAAATTGAGAAGCAATTCATCATACCTGAGGTCTGAATCGTCGGTTCTGTCTGCGATATAGTAACCTTCTCCACGACGGTTTCTTATTTCTATCTCAAACATACTTTCTATCTCTGCAATGTCTCGCTGGAGCGTACGTAAGCTGAGACCGACCTCATAACCCCGAAGCTCCATCTGAAGGTTAAGATATGAAATCAGTTCCTCTGCCGGGGTGTATCTCTTTTTCCCCGAGAGCTTCTGTATAATAAGTATATAGCGGATCAACCGCCCCATATTCCGATTCATGCCGCAAAGTTAATGAATGAAAGCGTCAATTTATGTCGTTTTTAGAACACACTGAATAGAAAAATTCAGGCCAACATTGATGAAAGCGAGTCACAATACTTGATTTCATGTTTTGGCTGATTTTCATTTCATACTTTGGCAACTTAATGGGTAGCCAATTTCGCTTGATGACTCCATTCATCTAAAAAGCATTCCAAAGTGCCATTTTGGCTCTTTGTGTCTTCAATATTGGAACTTTGAACAAGGTTTATTTTGTACAATCTGTCAAAAAGACGTTTGTATGTGTGGGTTACAAGAATATTGTTTGGTTGGTTTTTATTCGTATCTTTGTCATATAATTAATAAAAACAATTGCGATAAAAAAAACATTTTGGATCTTATTGATTGTTGTTAGTTTCTTTACGGCTTGTAAAGGAGACATCAACACAGAACTTAAAGGTAAAACTTTTGAATATTCAAATGGATTGTATGGTTCTAACCGTATTTGGAGTTCTTATAAATTTGAAAGAAGTGGCAATGTATACCATGAAAGTCAAGTTGGAAATGCTCCTAAATTTGACACTAAAGGATGTGCTCTTTATTACACATTAGAAGACAAAACATTAACGATATATCATGGTAGTAGAGGTTGGAAAAAAGAGGTACGAAATACTGTTTATGCTTCCGGCGAATACTTTGATGATTATCTCGTTATTGATGGTTTGCGATATATGCTTCAATAAGTGTTAACTATCTAATAAAAGTGTTGGACATAGCCCTCCTTAGTTATACAAATTAAGGAGGGTTATACTACAGACTCTCAACTTCGAAACGGCGCAAAGCTTCTTCGGCGGTGATAACGCGAGGCTGTCCGTGTTCATCGGCCACTACCACTGATTCTCCAAGCTTTGCTTTTTGTATCAGCAT
>CAMWLX010000520.1 GCA_947175225.1 uncultured Porphyromonadaceae bacterium | reverse complement strand
AACCTTAATTTATCTGTTTCAACTATATTTTCTCTCTCAATGAATCTTTCACGACTACGTGATATATTCTCTGGCTTTTGGATGTCTGCGATTTTTTCTGTTGCATCCTTTAATGCAGCCAAACTCTTAGTTTCTTTAAGATCATCTACTTGTCGAGCTTTTTCCGCAGTTTCTGCATCAACAGGGATCACTGTATATTGCAATTCAAGTCTATTTGTATTCTCATATCTTACTGTTGCGTCTTCTTCTAAAGTATAAGCATTAGGACCCGATAATTCTCGTTCTACGTCTGCAAGAACGTCAAATGACGCGGTTGCTGTAAGTCCGAATAATGATATATGACTATCCTCTCCTTCGACCTCTTTGGGTAGAACATAATTGTATAGATTCCTTCCGAGATGAAGATATGCCAGCCTGAAATCATGTCCCCATTCCGAGACACAATGCACCTCATCAATTACACCATATGCGAAAAATACGTCTGATTCATGCATAGATCTCAGTGTTTCCCGAAAGCTGTGAATACTCAATCTTTCAGGAGACAAGAACATTATTTGTATGCGTGATTGTGTCAATAGACTTTCCCTTTTTCGTTTCTCTTGAGAGTCCAAATCTCCGTTAATAAAAGAGATTGAATCTATTCCAACTCGAAGGAGTCCATCCATCTGATCTTTCATTAATCCTTTAAGTGGATCTACTACTACAGTAACACCGGGTTGAAGGATAGCTGCAAGTTGATATGTAAGAGATTTACCACCGCCGGTTGGTAACAGTCCAATAACACTTTTGAGACTTAATGCTCTTGTTAAAATTGGTAACTGTCCGGGTCTGAAGTCTTCCTTTCTAAAAAGCAGATTTAGGAAATATCTAAGATGCAGAACCATTCGTTCATCAGGTATATAATACCCATGTTCATTTTTATGTACAAATTGGCTATATTTAATTCTTTCTGTGGTGTAAAGTATTCTATGATCGTAAATGTTGTGTGAGCTTCGTACTACGAAATAACAATCGTTTTTGGCTAAATATTTTGAGAATTTTACCGTTTCAGGATCCGCATACTTCTCTATTGAAAGATCAATAATCAGGTCATACACATCCTTGCTCTTAGCTTGGGATGGCTCGACAAGAATAATGTCTGGAAAGACCATATCTTGGTACGACTCGGTCATATCAATAAGGTGACTGTATAATTCTTTTAGATCATCAATTGCAAGTTGAGCAACTTCTGTATCGTCTTCTAGTACAAGTATTTTCCAATTAGCATCACTCAGAGATAGCCGGGTACTAATCAAAGCTTCAATAAAAGTTTTTTGTATTCTTGCAATTGCCAGCAATGCTTTACGGCGTTTTTCTCCTGAAAGATGAGATATTCCCATTAGAACCTTTGAACTAGGTAATGTTGGGGTGCCTCTTGATATTAGGTTACTTAAAAGAGCATAAATTGGATGTACAGACTTATGTGCCGTCATATCAAATGGTGCCATTATCTCAAATGCCGCCATTTTTTCATCAACACGTTCCGGTATTGAATCAGAATATGCTGCAAATAATTGGATAGGTGCAAAATATTGATACTTTCGAAGAATACTATTTGAATCCGATAATGAAAAATCAAAACTTTGAATCAGACAACCATAATCCTTCCCATTGGGATGTTTCCCAAATTTTGTCTCCCGATAATCAGTAAAGACGTTTATTCCCTTCGGAACGAAGTATTTCTTAAATTCATTAATACGACTTTCATTCAGATTGGCAGGCCCGATGCATAGTACGATATGCTGTTGTCCAGAAGATGTAATAAGTTGAGCTACACCCTTTAGACTGACGCTTGGGATGTCAAGAATATTTGAAAAGATATGGACAGCACATGGCTGTTCTACATCTATTTCCTTAACAGCATTGTTATCTGTATCATCAGAGGGAAGATATTTAGATGTTTCATCAATTTTAACATCTTGTCCATAAAGGGCTTGCCTTATATGAAGAATAGCTCGTTTACGAGCCTTATCGGATGGTTCTTCTAGCGTAATCTTTTTGAGGCATTCAATCAGTTCCAGTTTACGAAGATGTTCAATAAATGATAATGTACCAATTCCTTGTCCACACCCCCAATCATAAACCTCTACTCCTTTCTCAATCTTGTGATATGGGAAATTGCCCATCTCTACCTCTGGAGAAAAGGCATAGTTTAGTATATGATTATGCATAGGTCCATATGCAGCCATATATGCGGAGCAAAGCTCCTCAGTTTCTAATACAGCTGTACCTCGTTCAAGCCAACGACCCTGATTGTCTTTATATGTAAAAGGAAGTGCCCTGAACACTTCCGGTATATCAAGAGTTGCATAGCGGATTATGTCTTCTATTCTGAGACCTTTAATCTTTTTAATATTATCTTGGTACATATCAACGACCGGTTATTGTGTCTTGGAGAGGATTCTCTTTATGACGTTTCCAATTAGATACCGCTACCTCTTTGCTCGAATTGGCATAGCAATACTCGCAAAGATGTGGGCAAGTGTTGTACTCTCCTATATCTTTGCTTTTCATGCAGCCACAAGCGATGCGTTGTCCCTTATCTCTATTATTTTGGCGAATAGCAATATATATGCCATTGCCTATATC
>CAMWLX010000519.1 GCA_947175225.1 uncultured Porphyromonadaceae bacterium | reverse complement strand
ATCAATTATTGTCGAGACCACCGTCTATCCGAATACAAGAAACATAATCGTGAATTGCGCAAATGTATAGACGAATATGACCGGCAACTCCGAGAGAGTTATGGGCGTGCCTGGTACTCATACCAGAACTATCTGTCACGGCTCCGCAATACTGTTGAACTCGATCTATTCAAATGCTGGTGCGTGTTCACCAACGAAGCCTCCCGGCAATATGTAGGGAGGGAGCATAAGGAGATTCCGGCGAGAGTATGTTTTGTTCGGATGTTACTCACCTTTGTTGAGGACTTTGACAAAAACATGGACAAGGTTATCGCCGACAAGATAAACGCGCCATGCAAGCGTAAGCAGGATACGTGGCTGTTCCTCATCTCAGTTCTTTGCATTGATATTGCCGAGACATTCTGTCATAAAATGGAAATCAACGACACTATGGCACTTTGCGTGAAAGTTCTTGCTAACCGGTGCCGTCAGGTTGTAGGTGATATTATCACCGAAGAGGATGCTGAAAAATCCTCATAAATAGTTCTCTGTTTTGACATTAATTGACAAATGTTAAGGTGATAAAATGGTGTTCATTCTGATTGCAAAATCCGCTAAAATTGGCTAACTTTACTGTATAACAAACTAAAAGTCAAACCAATAAAACCATAATTATGGGATGTAGAATCCATGTAGCAGAGGTGTATGAGGTACGACATAATGCCTCCGATGCTTTCAGCAATCGTACCGCAGATGTAAACAGAATGCTCCACGAGAATTGCCCAAACTTAATTTGGATGGGCAAGGATGTAGAGAGTTCAGAACGTCTAAAAGTACCACGCTCTGAACTTGCTGACCTCATAGGTAAAATAGTGGCCAATCGTGATGACTTTGACAAGTGGCTCAAACTCTATTATATTAGTGAATCTGTTGACGATGTCCTCCGCATCATTGCCGGATGGATAGCCAAGAGTGACCAGAGAAATGATTTCGTAATTCTATCGTGGTACTGATATGAACACAGAAGTCAGAAAACTAACATTCGGCAAATACAAAGGACAGCCTATTCTGCTTATTGTCGCTGAACACATTGGCTACATAATGTGGTGTCTTGAAAATCTTCAATGGTTCAGGTTGAATGATGATGAGCAGAAATTCTACGACTGGCAAGCTATCGCTATTAAGAAATACGGGAAACGGATGATTTTTCCAGTCGAGACAATGTATAAGCATGTAAAAGACAAGGAGGCACTTAAATGCCTTAAAACTCCTTATCAATTCATAGGAGATGTTCCGTATCTTCCAGAATGCGAACTTACACCGTTGCTTAAAGAAGTAGGGGCCATTAGGAAGAGAGATACGAAACCAATAACCGCCGAATATGATGCAGATGGACGCCCCTGGTGGTTTGGACTCCAGCACTGCGTAATGAAAGACATTGAATGGATGTCAGAGGAAGAAATTACACAAATGGAAGAATATGGCGTAACACCACCTATGCCACCAATGTATTAAATCGTATGAATCGAGACTATGCCTATTGTGTCGGAGTCAACTTCTTTAAGGAGAAGGCTCCGGCAATCTGTAAAAACTGCAAGCGATATATTCCCTGGTCGGAGCCTGTAGAGGACACTCTGATTTGGGTTGCTCCGCAGTATGATGAGAAAACTGAATCATGTCCTCTTAATGAACCGAAAAACGATGGAAAAAGATAAAGAATATACTGATACCCTGGAAGAGTGTAGAATCTTCTTCCTTGAGAAATGTGGCGAGATGAGTCTGGCACATTATCGAGCCTTAACAAGAGCCTTCAAAACAGCTTATGAGCTTGGTATTAAGCATGGAAAATCAGACGAGGCTGGGAATGATGTAGACAATGGCTAAGACGATCCTTCAAAATCGGCTTGCCTCTCTCGATGCTAAATATAAGCGTAAGCCTGTTAATAAGCGGCTCAGAGTCTTTTACGGATGGTGTAGAGTGAACAAGATCCGGAAGAAGGAAGCCATATCGGTGGTTTTTGAGAATGACTGCCAGCGTGAGGAAAGGACAATGAGCTTCATCAATAAAATGCTTGATGTCGTATATGTCCGAGAGCAGACCGATAATGAGAAGATTGGTGTCGAAAATGCTGTCAGGATGTTCACTGAGTATTCCGTGTTTTTGAATGAAAAGAAGTTTCAAGGCAGTCTTGAACTTGCTTTGAAATATAACTCCGAGGCTGACAAAAATAACGTCTCACAGGAGGAAAGGGACCTCATACGCGAGAAATTACGGGAGTTTTACCTTTCCTCTCATCCCTGTTATAAAGAACCAGTAATTCAACTTGAAATAGATTTTCAGTAATGGCAAAATTCATAGAAATAAATCAGGTATGCCGTATTTCACGACGTGTTCAGGGTGAGGATGTTTACAAGTATGTAGATCAACCTATCTACATCAACACAGACCTTATCGAAGCAATAATTCCCCAAGGAGAAACATCGTGTATAATTCGTATGACTTCCGGGGGAGATACAATATACGCCAGTCATTCCGCATCATGGGTGACCGGCTTAATCAATGGAACACAATTATGAGAAAGATTAAATTCAGAGCCAAAACTTTAGCGAATGGGCATTGGGTTTATGGCAATCTTGTGATACGAGATAAAGAGTGCGTTTCAATCCGTAATAG
>CAMWLX010000518.1 GCA_947175225.1 uncultured Porphyromonadaceae bacterium | reverse complement strand
TCATTATAACATTATACCTCATGATTGTTTATAAAAAAGATATCTACACTACGACAATGAATATAATCAATACCATCAATGACTGGCTCTGGACCTACCTGCTGATAGGCCTATTGCTGATTGCAGCTTTATGGTTCACCATCAAGAGCCGTGGCGTACAGTTCCGTATGTTTGGCGAAATGTGCCGCCTGCTGGCAGCTTCCGGCAAAAAGGAGGGGAACGGCAAGAAAGATTCCCACCATACGGTAAGCTCCTTTCAAGCCTTCGCTGTCTCAATTGCTTCACGTGTCGGCACCGGAAACCTTGCCGGTGTGGCTACGGCTATCGCCATCGGCGGCGCAGGGTCGATATTCTGGATGTGGGTGATAGCACTGCTCGGGTCAGCTTCAGCTTTCATTGAATCCACACTCGCCCAATTGTATAAAGTAAGGGGAGAAAATTCTTTCAAGGGTGGTCCCGCTTACTACATTCAGAAGGGACTCGGCAAAAGATGGTGGGCTATCACATTTGCAGTACTCATTACCATTACCTTCGGACTCGCTTTCAATTCCGTACAAGCTAACACCATGACAGCCGCCGCAAAAGTGTCATTCGGTTGGGATCCAATGATTGTAGGCATAGCGATTTCTATTGCATCAATGTTGGTTATATTCGGAGGCATACAGCGAATCTCAAAATTCAGTGAAATCGTAGTGCCGGTAATGGCAATTGCCTATATCCTGCTTGCTTTATTTATCCTGATTATAAATATCAGTAGGATTCCTGAGATGCTATCCCACATTGTAAGCGAGGCTTTCACCGGCAGCGCAGCTCTCGGTGGGGGAGTAGGCAGCGCAGTGATGATGGGTATTAAGCGTGGTTTATTCAGCAACGAGGCAGGAGAGGGTTCGGCTCCAAACGTGGCAGCCACGGCTTCCGTTAGTCATCCCGTGAAACAAGGACTGCTCCAGACTCTTGCCGTATTCACCGACACCCTGCTTATATGCACCTGCACAGCTATCATCATTCTTCTCAGTGGAATTTATGAAAATGGAGAAAGCGGAATCGCCCTCACTCAATCTGCCCTTGAGTCGGAAGTAGGGAGCATCGGCTCTACATTTGTAGCGGTTGCAGTATTCTTCTTCGCTTTCACAAGTATAGTATCAAACTATTATTATGGTGAGACCAATTTGCAATTTATCAGCGGAAAGAAGTGGCCGGTGACAGTATACCGTGTTATTGTCGGAGGTATGGTGATGATCGGTTCGCTGACATCTCTCGAGTTCGTATGGGGCTTGGCGGACATTTTCATGGGACTGATGACCCTATGCAATCTCTTGGCAATTTTCCTGCTCGGCAAATATGCCATCCGACTTCTAAAAGACTACCAATCACAACGCAGACAAGGTAAAAACCCCCTCTACCACCGCTCTACTATCCCCGAGATAGCAGACGAAACAGAATGCTGGCCAGAGTAGTTAGCGCTCTCCGAGCGCGTCAAAGTGCGTCCGGAAGTAACTACCATAATTTGTCATTGAAAAGCCACTTCCTTAAACGCATATACACGAGCACTCCCATCCTCAAGCCGAAGCGACATAGGCCCATGCATCGCAATTCCTTCAATCCTCGCCTTAAAGGTTTCCCCAGATGCTGTATCTGTAAAAGGATACAACTTTCCGTCGCCTCTCCATAGTTTCCCCATGAATTCCTTATGCAATTCCCGGCGGTCCTCCTCAGTTAAGATCAATTTGAGTCGATCCCCCATTATATGCGCTATTTCATTCTCAAGTTGAGATAAGGCATATGTTTCCCCGGTGATCTGTTTCATTGAAACCGGATTAGGAGCATCGCTGAGAAATACTGTCTGATTGACATCAATCCCTACTCCTATCACAGAATATGAAACATATCCCCCCATAATAGAATGCCTTATCAATATGCCGCATATCTTCTTGTCGCCAACATAGATATCGTTGGGCCACTTAACTTTGGCTTCAATCCCATGCACTCCAAGAAAGTCCACTACTGCAAGAGCAACCGTCTCCGACATTGAAAACTGAGCCATAGGTGGAAGCTGGTAAGGCCGATAGAATATCGAAAAAGTAAGGTTATTCCCAGGTTCTGCCTCCCATGAATTGCCACGTTGTCCCTGCCCGGCCGTCTGGGTATGAGCCACGACCATGACAGGAGACTCAAGCTCCTCCACATTACGCATTATATAGGCATTGGTAGAATCTACTTTCTCAAGTTTAATGATTTCCATATATTTTTTGTTAAGATGACGCATGATTCGTGCGCCCCTGCAAGGTCAACTCAAAGTTACAAGCCTTGAATGGTCAGGTTGTTCTTCTATCTCCACAAAAAGGGTATCATCAGGAAGGATATCCTCAATATTTTCAGTCCATTCCATCAGGCAAAGGTTGCCGCTATCCCAATAGTCTTCAATACCTATATCATATGCTTCTGCCGGTGATTTCAGCCTATAGAAATCAAAATGATATACAGTCTGCCCGGTCTCAGAGGAATAATATTCATTAACGATGGCAAATGTTGGTGAAGACGCCTCGTCGTCCATCTTAAGCTGTCGCATCATTTCAGCAACAAGAGTTGTCTTCCCTGCTCCCATCTTGCCCCTGAGCGCCACGATCCTTCTTGCCCCTATTGACTTAATAAG
>CAMWLX010000517.1 GCA_947175225.1 uncultured Porphyromonadaceae bacterium | reverse complement strand
TATTTTACCGCAAGTAAATTAAACCTATAAACTTATAACCTTATAAACCTCAATTTTCGCTTGCGAAAATTGAATTTTTAGGCTGCAAGTCGCTTCATACGGCGACGGATATTGCTGTTGACTACACACCAGTCGATAAGCGGAGCAAAACAGTTCATCAATAGCACTGCAAGCATTGCTCCTTCCGGGTATCCGGTGTTGTAGAAGCGGATTGTCATAGCTATCGCGCCTACAAGGAATCCGTAGATCCATTTGCCTGTCTCTGTTCGGCAGCTTGTCACCGGATCGGTGGCCATAAACACTATTGCAAACATGAAGCCACCCATGCAAAGCTGGTCGATCGGATAGACCATGCTGACAGGATAAGTAGGATTGCCTACAGCATATCCAAGACATGACATGCCCAAACCTCCGACAAGTGCTGAAAGCATGATTTTCCAGCTTGCCATTCCCGTAGCGAGAAGAATTATGCCCCCAATAAGAATGCAGAATGTCGAAGTCTCACCCCAGCTTCCCGGAACTGTGCCCCAGAATAAGTTGCTCAGATCAAGAAGCTGACCGTCTACTCCATAAATATGCATATTCTCGCCTGTAGATGTAGCCAACTGTCCAAGTGGAGTAGCTCCTGAATACCCATCTACTGCAGGTGAGTTGCCAAGACTTACAAACACGCTGTCGCCACTCATCTTTGAAGGATAAGCGAAGAAGAGGAATGCACGGGTGACGAGGGCTACATTAAGGAAGTTGTAGCCTGTGCCTCCGAATACTTCCTTTGCAAATATTACTGCAAAAGCTACTGCAACTGCAAGCATCCAGCATGGTGTGCTTACAGGGCATATCATTGGAATAAGGATACCTGATACAAGAAAACCTTCCTGAATCTCATGTCCGCGTAATTGCGCTATTATAAATTCGATTCCAAGGCCGACGATATAGGCTGTTAGGATTTGAGGAAGCACTTCCCATAGTCCATAAAAGAATTGCGCCAACCATCCGACGCATTCCCCGGTTGCCAAATGATGTTGATAGCCGACATTCCACATGCCAAACAAGCAGCACGGAAGCAAAGCTATCACTACAGTGATCATCGTGCGCTTAGAGTCGTTGGAGTCGTGGATATGTACTCCCGACTTTGATGTCTCATTTGGAGTGTAAAGAAAGGTGTAGAAGCCGTCAAATACTGAGTGGAGAGATTGGTATTTTCCCCCTTTCTCAAACATCGGCTTAATACTGTCTATTTTTTCCTTTAGTTTGCTCATAGATATAGTTCTAAAAATTTAAGCTATCATGTGAAGCACTATAATTATGCATTATGCATTATGCATTATGCATCCAGATTTTAGCTGTCTTTTCTCAGGCGCTCAAGGCTTTCGCGTGTGAGTTTCTGAAGTTCCTGCTTCGAAGTGTCTACAAATTCAGGGAGTGCGAAGTCTTCAGGAGCTATCTCATAGATGCCAAGTTTCTCCATCTTGTCATAGTCTCCGGCTATCATAGCCTTAATGAGATATTCAGGATAGATATCAAATGGGAACACTTTGTCGAGTTCTCCGCTGAGAATCATAGCGCGGTGTCCTCCCTTGATTCTGGCATCGAAGTTGAATGGCTTTTCAAGTCCTCTTAAGAACGCCGGGAACGTACGCTTTATACTGAATTTCTTTGGATTCATAGATGCCCATCCCATGAATTCATCAGCCTTATTGCCCTCTTCAATTATTGTAATCTGTCGGTAAGGGAAGCGGAGGAATCCGGTTGATGGTTCCACTTGGGTGCCTGTAAGTACATTTCCGGAAATCACACGTAGGCTTGTGTCCTCTTTGAGTTCTCCTTTGAGTATTTCGGATAATGAAGCTCCTATTTCTGTTAAAACTTTTTTAGGCTTCACTGCAGCAGGCCCTGTGATAGCAACTTCAGCTCGGTAATCACAGTATCCTTTCTTTACAAGCATGCCTATTCTGGCCACTGTGCCGGCATCGACAGTCCATACAGTCTCTCCTTTATTGACGGGAGCTACTGCTGCAATCTGCACGCTCGCATTTCCTGCCGGGTGAGGACCGATCATATCGAGCACTGTGGCTGCTTTTGTGCGTATTCCTTGTCCCGGTCTCACTGCAAGATAGACTGTTCCTTTAGTCAGAGTCTTAAGGGCTTCAAGTCCCGGCTCAAGATACTCTGCAATGTGGGTCGGGATGACGTTGCCCGCGAGAGGGGAGGAGTCAAAAGCAGTGACGAAGATATCTCTCGGAGAAGCGTCTTCTACAGGCACTACGTCATATGGACGCTGACGCATCATTGCCCACAGACCGCTCATCTTCAATTTCCCAATGAGGCTTCCTGCCTCTATCAGAAATCTTGAATCTTCTCCTGCCTTGACAGTCACTGCAAGGATCTTTCTTCTTTCGCCACGCCTGATTTCTTCAACTGTGCCCGCTATAGGGGATACAAGCTTGATGGTCTCTGCCTCCTTAGCGTGGAAGAGGGGAGAGCCTTTTGCGACAGAATCGCCCGGCTTTACGTCACATTTCCAGGTATATCCCGGAAAATCATCCGGGCAAATGCCCTCAAGGCCAGCCAACATTGTCTCTGGCTTTCCTTCAGCTTTGCCTTCGAGGGGAATGTCAAGCCCCTTTTTTATGTTAATTTCTCTTGCCATACCTATTTGG
>CAMWLX010000516.1 GCA_947175225.1 uncultured Porphyromonadaceae bacterium | reverse complement strand
CGGCATTGCCGAATGACGGCATACACGCCAAAGACATCGAGGTTTGCCTGTGGCTACTCTTCAATGTCTTTAGCGTCAATGCCTGTCGAGCATTATCTCAATATTCCAATATCTTCAACAAATTCATTGCCAAGCCTATATTCACTCAGTCTATGATATTTGCCTTATCCTTAATTTAAGTAGTTGATTATCTGATTATACTCGGTTCAACTCAACAGCCTTAGCCACCAGACGTTTTCCCATTTCATAACAAGCGTCCTCATCTTTGGGAAACTGCGTCTCATGCTGGATTCGCTTTGCCTCCGGGTCGAAGAGATTCGCGTTCATCACGCTGTAGTCCTTAAATTGCAACGTGTTGTAACTGTTATACTGTTCGGCATAACCTAAGATGTACTCAAGATTTGACCGCGTCGCTCCAAGTGTGGCCGCATATCCTCCCATCCTGTAATAATTTTCATCTGCATTCATCGTGAAAATGATTCCGGCAGGAATGATACGTTTCCCAAGAATACGTGTCTGTTTCCCGTCTTCAATCATATATGATGTCAGAGGATAGAGAAATCTCTCGATAAAGGCCCTTGCCATTGCCGAGGGATATCCGAAGAAGTTGGGAGAGCCAATTATCACTACATCAGCATTATAAGCCTTTTCAAGTATTGATCTGAGATTATCCTTTATGGCGCATATGCCTCCCGTATCAATTCCTTTGCGTTTGCATGCAAAACATTCCAGACACCCTTTTCGTGGTTCTGAATAAAGTTCTATCAATTCTACCTCGGCACCTGCATCAGCAGCTCCTTCGAGAGCCTTTTTTACCAATGTCTCAGTATTCCATCCCTTTCGGGCACTTCCGTTTATTCCGATTACTTTCATAAAGTCTGTATTTAGTTTCTTATGAAAAGAAAACAATCTGCAACCGTTGCTTGTTTGAATATCAAATGTTCCATTTGGCTGTATGGATTTCCTGATAAGCTACAAATGACTGTTTCTTATGAGAATCATAGATATTGACACAGTAACCCGCGAGAATCCCCAAGGCACGCGCTATTCCGGAGATCTGTTCCTCTATCATGGCACCTGGCATGACGAGGATGGATACTCTTTCAGGCTTGATACACTTTATATCTGCTTTGTAGAAAAGGGGGAACATTCTTTTGTATTCAATTCGGAAAAATATTCTGTCAAGGCCGGCGATCTACTAATCTGCCATCCAAATGACTTCTTTTCGGAACTCAAATTTTCAAAAGACTACTTCGGACTAACGATATATACAGAGCTGGATTTTGCCGCAAGGGACATCGATACGACAGTGTTTCAAAAGTGTCTCAGTAATCTAAGGTACAATCCTGTGGTTCATCTGTCAGAGAATATGAATACGCTTATGGGCAAATATTCCGAACTTCTGCGAACACGTAAGACTTCTTGTCCTGAAACAGGCATATCCCTGACAATAGAGAAAATATGCCAGGCAATGATCTCTGACATATTCAACTATGTTTATGAAAACCGTACTCAGACAGTCGTCACTCAGTCCAGGCCCTCAATCATATTCAATGATTTCATTGACCTGCTGGGTAGCATGAGACGGAAGGAACTGGATATGGAATATTACGCCCGTAAACTTTCGATAACACCAAAATACCTATCTTACATCTGTAAAAGTCAGAGTGGCAAGACAGCGCCTGAATGGATCAGGGAGTATGTAATGAACGATGCCCGGCGATATATAGTGGGCTCTGACTATTCGATAAAAGAAATTGCCTCGCACCTTGGTTTCTCAAACTTCTCATTTTTCTGCAAGACTATCAAAAGATATTTCGGTATGACTCCTCTGGAAATGAGAAATCAACCTTTTAGGTCATAATTGTCAAGTTAGTTATCAGCGGTATATAAAGTATAATACGGTATTGAAATCGAGACTACAACGAATACTTGCCCGGTCTTTGGCGGCCATAGACTAAAGCTTATGGCTGAACAACCGAAATTATTTGAATATTATGGTCACACAGTGGCGGCACGGACTCATGATTTTTTCAATGATGAGGCTCATATCCTCTGCAAATGAAATAGTTATGCCGGAAAAGACATGGAGTAACGAGGCGAAAGAGGCTCTCACCTCCTTTATCTGGAGAAAGAATCTTAGAGAACTTTTCCACATTCTGTCGCGCACAGTGACAATGTTAAACAGAAAACTAATCCGCAAAGATGATCTCTATTTCGGTACTCAGTCAAATCCAATTGGAGAGTATCAGAATGAAGGGGACAGAATCAAAGCGGCCATTGACATCAGCAATGGACATAAGAAAAAAGCGGCGGAAATGTTGAAAGTATCCCGGAAGACGCTGTATGCCCACATGAAGAAATTCGGTATTCCAACCGACTATGGTAAAAGCATGACGTAATGTAAGGATACCGATAACAATAAAATGGCAAGACTCCGCTAACTGGAATCTTGCCATTTTCAATATTTTAGATTATTATTGATATTATTATCTCTCTCTTAGCTGTCTTATACCCGGCAAAGATTAGATATTTAGCTCATGTGGTTTTCCCACGATCCTTTGGTGTCCACTCCGGTTTCGGCACCGAGTTTTTCAAGAACTTGAATTTCGTCTGCACTCAGTCTGATCTTCGCAGCTGCGGCCGCCTCCTCTACATGGCGTG
>CAMWLX010000515.1 GCA_947175225.1 uncultured Porphyromonadaceae bacterium | reverse complement strand
ATAAAAAAAGAAAAATATTTCATGCAATTTCAATAAGGTCCTTAAAGACTTTAAAGTCCTTAAGGTCATTAAGGTCTTTTTACCGACGACATCATAATAAAAGATCCACTTCGGAGCGTTAATAAAGTATGGAAGGGAATTCAGTATTGCTGACGGGAAGACAATTGGCAGAAATGGCAATGGGTGCGTTGCCATTCAATCCTCTTGAAGGGCAGGCTTTGGCATTATATAAGATGGCAGAATATGTCATCTCCGGGATGTGGCGCGACGTATTCGTGCTTAATGGCTATGCAGGCACCGGAAAAACAAGTGTCATAGCTGCGCTGATTAAGGCTTTGGCTCACTGCAAGATCAAGAGCGTTGTGCTTGCTCCAACAGGAAGAGCTGCGAAAGTGGCAGGAGGAATGTCGCAGAAACCTGCGTCTACCATTCATCGCCGGATATATCATATGGAGACTACGAGCAATGGGATGACCGTAAAGTTAAGTGCCAACCGCGACCAAAATACCGTATTTATAATCGATGAAGCATCTTTGATCACTGACAGCAGCCGTGGAAGCCTTCTAAAAGACCTTATAAGATATGTGTATTCGGGACAAGGATGCAAGATGATACTTGTCGGAGATACCGCGCAGTTGCCACCGGTAGGTCAAAGTGACTCCCCAGCCATGAACCTTGAAAGGCTCAAACAATTGGGACTCGCTCCATTTTCTCATACTCTTGACGTTCCGGTGAGACAAGCTGCGGAAAGCGGGATTCTCTACAATGCGACTATCGTCAGGCAAATTCTTGAGGAGCTACAAAATGGAAAGACAAGTGGATTTGGAGATGGGCAACTGCCGTTGAAACTTGATGGATTTCCCGACATAGTGGCAGTGAGCAGCATAGATCTCGCTGATGAATTGAGCACTTCATGGAGCACTGTCACTCCCGAGGAGACCCTTATAGTGACCCGAAGCAACGGACGAGCCAACAGGTTTAATCAGGCGATCCGCAATATGGTGATGTATGCAGAAGAACCATTGCAACAAGGCGACAGGCTTGTAATAGCCAAAAATGATTATTATTGGGGTAGACAAAACAAGATGAAGACATTTCTTGCCAATGGCGAGACAGTGACTGTGAAATGGGTTGGCCGACCGGAAAAGGTATATGGCAGATGGTTTGTGGATACAGAATTGTCGCTTTCAGATGGACAAGAGATGAGCGCAAAAATCATGTTGAGGTCATTGATGGCGGAAGGACCGGCAATCCCGAGGCAGGAAATGGAGCAATTTTTCCAACATGTGATAAACGAAGAAGAAGGAGCAGGTCCGACGGAGAAGATCATGGCTGCCGTGGAGAATCCTTATTATAATGCATTGCAGGCAAAGTATGCCTATTGCGTCACTTGTCATAAGGCTCAGGGTGGACAGTGGAAGCATGTCTATATTGATATGGGTGGCATACCGGCAGAATCTATGGGAACCGATTTCTATCGCTGGCTTTACACTGCCTTGACAAGGGCTACCGAGAAAGTGTTTCTTTTGGGAGTTAAGACTGGCGAGTAAGAAACATGGTTTATCATGGTAAATCATGGATTATCATGATTTTTCCAGTAATAATACCAAAATTTTAAATAATTTTCACTAATTTTGCAGTCTGAAAGGGCGTTATGGGTCTTTTCAGAAGATTTAGGTATTAATTAAGGTAAAAAATTAAGTAAGCACATGAAAGCATACGTATTCCCGGGCCAGGGTGCCCAGTTTGTGGGTATGGGCAAGGACCTATACGAAAACAATGCGGAAATCCGCGAAATGTTTGAAAAAGCTAATGAAATCCTCGGATTCCGCATCACTGACCTGATGTTTGACGGCACTGAAGAAGACCTTCGCCAGACAAAGGTCACTCAGCCAGCCATTTTCCTTCACAGCGTGGCACTGGCAAAGAGCCTTGGCGATGAATTCCAGCCTGACATGGTAGCCGGACACTCTCTTGGAGAATTTTCAGCCCTCGTGGCAGCCGGCGCACTCAGCTTTGAGGAGGGACTTAAACTCGTCAGCAAGCGTGCCCATGCTATGCAGAAAGCTTGTGAAAAACAACCATCTACAATGGCAGCTGTAATTGCCCTTCCGGATGAAAAGATTGAAGAGATTTGCAATGGTATTGAAGAAGTAGTGGTTCCGGCAAACTACAACTGTCCCGGACAGGTAGTCATCTCAGGCAGCATTGAAGGAGTCAACAAGGCTTGCGAGCAGCTTAAGGCAGCCGGCGCAAAGCGTGCACTCCCCTTGAAAGTGGGCGGTGCATTCCACTCCCCTCTTATGAAGCCTGCACAGGAGGAACTCACAGAAGCTATCGTAGCAGCTAAGTTTGAAACTCCAAAATGCCCTGTATATCAGAACGTAGACGGCAAACCTCACACTGACCCTGAAGAAATCAAGGCTAATCTCATCAAACAGCTGACTGGTGCTGTGCGTTGGACTCAGGATGTAGAGGCGATGATCGCCGACGGCGCTGACGAATTTATCGAGCTCGGTCCCGGCAGTGTACTTCAGGGTCTCGTAAAGAAAATCAATAAGACTGTAGCAACTTCCGGAAAGCAGTAAGTCGGTTTAGAAAGTTTAGAAGGTTTAGAAGGTTTAGAAAGTTTATGAAGTTTATGAAGTTTATGAAGTTTATGAAGTTTATGAAGTTTATGAAGTTTATGA
>CAMWLX010000514.1 GCA_947175225.1 uncultured Porphyromonadaceae bacterium | reverse complement strand
CTACATAACCGGTGGCACCCAAGAGAACAATATCTTTCCTGAAGTCTTCGTTATTATAATTAGTTACTTTTTGTTATCTTTGTAATTACAACATTCTCGCGCCCTAATATGTTCACTATGAAAACTCCTGATTATCGGTAACATAGATGTTACTTTTATAGAGTACCACGCAGTTAATCATATAAAAAAATTTACAAAAAATGACACGTACAGGTCTTGTAGACGCCTTTGATCCGCGTTGCCCCATACGCAACATACTCGCCCGCTTCTCCGAGAAGTGGGGTCTTCTCGTGATATATGTGCTGACCCTTAATGAAAAAATAAGGTTCAGCGAAATCAGGAAGGAGATTCCCGACATATCCGCCCGAATGCTGAGTGCTACGCTCAATACTCTCGTGGCCGACGGACTTGTAGACCGCCGTAAATTCAATACTGTGCCTCCGACAGTGGAATATTCTTTATCTCCTATCGGAAGATCCTTCATTCCTTATTTCGAAGCTATGGTAGGATGGGCTAAGGACAATGCCGAAGTGATAATGGAGCATCGTCGAAACGCGGCGCATGATATTATGGTCACCCAGTGACGGCACGGACTCACGACCGAGCCCTATCTTTCAAGCAATGAACAAACATTGACTGTCAATCGTTGATTAACATGGGAAATATCCATTCCTAAAGTCTAAATAATTAAACACATATAATCATTATAGAAACAAATTATCAATTCATGGAAACCAACCCTAAAATGTTCTGCTACCAATGTCAGGAAACAGCTAAAGGCAGTGGCTGCACCCTCCGTGGTGTTTGTGGTAAATTACCCGAGACATCAGCACGAATGGATTTGCTTCTTTATGTTACACGTGGGAACGCGATCTTAAACGATCTTCTCCGTGGCAATGGAGTTCCACAAAGAAATGCTGACCATCAAATTATTGATGCGTTGTTCACAACCATCACAAATGCTAATTTTGACAATGATTCACTTGACGGTTTCATTTGTCGTGCATTTCAAGTGAAACGAGAGTTAATCGCCAAATGTAGAGAACTAGGCATTAAAATTCCAGATGCGCCTGAGGTGCAACTTGAGGCTGAGCCGGAGGATTACGAGAAACTGGAGTCGGTAACAGGCGTTCTCGCAGAATCTGATCCTGATAAACGTGGTTTGAAACAACTTGCCATTTATGGAGCAAAGGGTGCTTCGGCTTATACTCGCCATGCCGCTAATTTGCAATTTGAGGATGATGATGTGTATGCCTACATAGAAAAGGTACTCAAAGAGGTTAGCCGGACTGATATTTCTATTGACGAACTCATCAAGCTGGTCCTTTATATGGGCGAAGGTGGTGTCAAGGCTATGGCATTGTTGGACAAAGCAAATACCGAGAGATATGGCAATCCGGAAATTACCAAGGTAAATATAGGTGTAAGAAAGAATCCAGGCATTCTTATCTCCGGTCATGACCTCCATGATCTTGAAGAACTACTTGAACAGACAGCCGGAACCGGAGTTGATGTATATACTCATTCGGAGATGTTGCCGGGTCAGTATTATCCGTTCTTCAAAAAATATCCCCACTTTGCGGGAAACTACGGAAATGCATGGTGGAAACAAGTTGATGAGTTCGAGACTTTCAACGGTTGTTTCGTATTTACCTCTAACTGCATCGTACCACCACGTCCCAAGACTACCTATATGGATCGCGTCTATACTCTCGGAGTTGTGAACATGCCCGGAACTCACCATATTGAAGCAGATGCCGAAGGTAATCATGATTTTTCTGAAGTGATCGCAAAGGCCAAGTCATGTCAGCCTCCTACAGAAATTGAGCACGGAGAAATTGTTGGTGGCTTTGCCCATCATCAGGTTGCCGAACTTGCTCCAAAAGTTGTAGAGCTTATCAAAGCCGGTAAAATTCGTAAATTTGTCGTTATGGCAGGTTGTGATGGTAGATTCCCCTCAAGAAGCTACTATACTGAATTTGCTGAAGCATTACCGAAAGACTGTATAATCCTGACTGCCGGATGTGCTAAATATCGTTACAACAAGCTGCCTCTTGGAGATATCGAGGGGGTACCTCGAGTGCTTGATGCAGGACAGTGTAACGACTCTTATTCACTTGTCCGAATCGCCATGATGCTTCAGGAGGCATTTGGACTTAAGTCTATAAACGAACTGCCACTGGTATTCAATATTGCTTGGTATGAACAGAAAGCTGTAATCGTTCTTCTCGCACTACTCTATCTTGGAGTTCAGAACATTCACACCGGTCCGACTCTTCCGGCTTTCTTCACTCCGGATATTCTGAAAGTTCTTCAGGAAAAATTCAATATCGGAACTATCTCAACAGTAGAAGAGGATATTGCAACTCTTATAAACAACTAAAAGACTACATTAAATTTCTATTGAAATCGCCTTGGCAAAAAAATGTCAAGGCGATCTTATTGTATGAAATATGTAATACGCGAATGATTTTATGCATCCGTTGAGCGCAATCCGTCATATTCTGAAGGAGTTAAGAAAGGATTAGTATTCTCACCGCTTACGTTCTTTATTGATAATTTTGCGATTCCGGAATACCACAATCCAAGTGGTGATAAATACTATAATGAAAAGAACCCCGGATGAAATACCGAGCGTTAACAATATGACTGGTGGAATATTCATTTCTTTGATAATTTTTTAGTTGCTTCTAGA
>CAMWLX010000513.1 GCA_947175225.1 uncultured Porphyromonadaceae bacterium | reverse complement strand
ACATCGCCGGTAGTCCAGTCGGTAGCTACAAACCTATAGCTTTGATCCTCATATCCTCGCAACAGTCGAAGATAATAAAGACCCGGACAAATAGTGGAAGGAGATGATATTCTGAAGACAATGCTTGTTTTAGCATTTCCATTTTCATCTATCATCAGCTCTTCCGGAATCGGAAATTCCATATTGAAGAATCCGTTGTCGTCTTTTGCAACATGATTCTCAGGCACAGTAAAGTCGGCTATGGAAACACCGTCGATGTATATTATTCCCCTGCGTCCATTGTCAGCAGTGGTGAAACGGCACATTACAGCCAAATCTTTCGTCTCACCCTCGGGATTATACAAATGATATTCAATGTAGCCATCCTTGCGGGCATCACGATAAAATTCTCCTCTATATTGTCCGGTAGTAGACTCCGGGCTATGTATTGCCTCATGGCCCGCTTCACTCTGTTGTTCTCCGGTAGCCACAAAATCTATAGTGCTATCCGTCAGCAGCTTTTCGGCTGCATCGGCTTTGCCCATGTCACTTTCCAGATATCCCTCAGGAGTCTGCTGATACCAATAGCATGAATAGCGCGCATGGTGTATTCCGTAGAAAGGTTCAAGCGTAAGAGTCGTCCAAGCGGTCTTACTCTCATCCGACGAAGCATCTATCGAAAATAGAAGTTTATCCGAATCCTTGATAGAGATACGTTTGAGTACGTCTTTACGGTCTCCTATAAGAAGAGGTGCGGAAGACAATGACTTTGCGTTGGCACGTACACCCGGAGAATGATCCATACGCCCTTCACCGCCATATTCATTTTGGAGAGCCTCACATTGAAGGCCTAAAGCATCCGCTTCCTTAGCAGATGATGCCGTCGTTCGAGCAGCCAACAATATCGGTCCATACTTGAATGCAATGTAATCGGTATAGTTCGGACATTCTTCATATCTCAATTCCATAGGAAGATCAACTGTCACAATATCGTTTGGCTGCCAATCACGTTCCAAGAAAACATAAGATGCTTTCCCTTTTTCTACCTTCACCTGCTCCTCTTTGCCATTTACTTTAACGGCAAATTCTTCTGTGGTCCAACCTGGGTGGCGTATCGCTAATGTGTATCTCCCACCTTTTGTGACAGTAAGACGAATCTGAGGCTCAAATGGGAAACGAGTATCTTGTATCAAACCGAAGTTTTCGGATTTCAGCTCACATGGAATAAAAAGATTGACATAGAGAGTTGAATTGTCGGCGGCATGTGTGAATACAAAATGACCGTATTTGGAATGATTTTCCATCCCTGTACCTACACAACACCACATTCCTTGATTCACTTTAGAATATATGCGGTAGCTTTGTGGACGCAGGGATGTGAAATACACATATCCGCCGGTCGTAGGATCCTGGGTTGATAGAATATGATTCCACATTGTAGATTCATAGAAATCGGCATATCGGGCATCATGAGTCTCGTCGAATAGATTTTCTGAAAGTTTCAGCATGTTGTTTGAATTGCAACTTTCAGGACCCTCCATATTATTGATATATTCGCTGCAACGGTCTTGAGGCAAGAAATGCTCCGACACGCTGTTGCCTCCTATGCATACTGTGCGATGAGTCGCCACATCGTCCCAGAAGTTATGTGCAGCTGAGCGATAGGAGGTATTTTCCAGTGCTTCTTGATATATTCTTTCAAAACCTACAAATTTTGGCACCTGAGTGTTGGCGTGTTGACCATTAAGAAAGGTCCTTGAATAGCTGCTTGAAGTGCCCGACATTCCGTTCAGCTCATGCTTGTGGCTGAATTTTTTAGCAGCATCCAGATATTCTTTATCTCCGAACAGGCGATATGCATCAATTAGCGTCTCGTTCATTCCCCCATGTTCCCACCCTAAGAGATTATCAATCTGTGAAGAACTGAGATTTTTAACCATATTCACACTCCAGTTTGATAGCTTGCGGAATAGTTCCTTGGCTTTGGAATTATCTGCATAAACCCAAGCATCGCGCAATCCGGCAAGCACTTTGTGTTGGCAGTAGAACGGTACCCATCCTCCATACTGCCGGAAAGGCTCAAGATCTGCTTTGTAAAGTCCGGTCCATATATGATTGATAGGTTGTCCGCCTATGAAACCTTCCAATCCTTCTGTATTCCCATCAAATTCTTTTTGGCAATCATCCAGCACATCTATCAGGTAGTCAAGCCGATCTTTAATGAGTTGTTTCTGATCGGAATCATTGCAAGCCGCATAAGCTAAAGCCAAGGCAGAAAGATAGTGGCCACCTATATGTCCTTCAAGCGACCAACTTTGGTCACCCCAATTTGTGAAAGAGGGATGCTTCTTTGCCCATCCGTAATATTTACTGCCGGATTTGGTCGACAACCCGGCCTGACGAATGAAAGGGGTAAGCAGACGGTCAGCATCATACTCCATTAATAATTTGAAGTTACGCTCCATGGCTGTAAAGAGAGGCCCTTCTTTAAGCACGACTTCTTCAAGATTGAAATGTTCCGGATACAGCTCAGACTGTGCCATAGATGTCGGAGCAATCAAAGCGGTTAGAAACAAGGGAATAAATATTTTTTTCATGGAAGTTCTATTTTTCAAAAGACTTTAAAAATATTAGTTAGAAAATGCATAAAAGTCAGTCCATTTAAGACTAATGTCACTAAATTAAGATAGTTTAAGACGCTTAATGACGCGCACGG
>CAMWLX010000512.1 GCA_947175225.1 uncultured Porphyromonadaceae bacterium | reverse complement strand
GGCGATAAGCACTTCTTCTTGATTCAGGTCTTGTGCCATAAATTAAAAAGGTGTTAAGGGTTAAATACTTGTGCCGTTGCCGACACGATAATTATATGTGTATGTGTGATGTTTCAGAATTCATCTCTGGAAGCAAAAACCTCGACGACATCAGCGACACGATAGGTTACCTTGCTGTTTTTCGCGTTGCCATGTTTGGTAAAGGGTATCTCACCCTTCTTTCGCATATCACAGAGTTTGCGGTCGGAAATACCATATTGCTCGCATATCTCGCGGCTGGTCATTGTTTCCCTTTCTGGATTCAGGACAGTAAAACCTTGAAGCATTCCCATGACCTTATTTCCAAGTCTTTCAAACCTGCTGTCAACCTTTGACTCCAGTTCCTTGATGAGCTGGCAGATCATCCTGTATTCCTGTGAGGTAATCATAAGCGAGGAAATTTGCGGTTGGACTTTTTGATTTCCTCCAGTACAGCCTCATTCCATTTGAGCTGTAGATTCGTGATAGCCCTCACAATGGGGACGATGTGGTAGTACACCTCGCGACCGCGCTCAATCCAAGTGAGTTTATAGCGGCGGCGTACACGCTGAAGCTGCCGGGTGGACATTCTCAGGAGTTTTGCAGCGAGAGAATTTGGAATCGGAGGGATACCGGTGAGTTCGTCCTTGTCTTCCTTCTCGCTCTGTCTTTTCTTTTCCTCTTTCGTGAGGATACCTAGAATCAGTTGCAGGGTCTCTTCCATAGATACCGTGCGCTGATAGAGGTATTCGAGTGTAATAGTCTGTTCCATTTTTTCTTTTCGGGATTTAGTGTTACGCCGGCAAAGTTAGATATTCACAAAAGGGTAGCTTAGGAACGTTCCCGGGAACATTCCCGAAAATAATTTTTGGAAAGTAAAGACAAAGCGCCGGCTATTGGTGTGTAGCCGACGCTTAATCAATGAGTTAGCTATACATCAATTAAAAATCAAGATTACCAAGATTTTTTGCGAGATTTTCCATGTCATGGCTGATTTTCTCGTTTGTTATACGTGCGTAGATCTGAGTTGTCTGGATATTTGTATGCCCCAGCATCTTGCTGACAGACTCGATTGGTACTCCCTTGCCGAGAGTCATTGTAGTGGCGAAGGTATGCCGGGCAAGATGAAAAGTAATATTCTTGTTGATGCCACAGATGTCAGCAATTTCCTTTAGATAGCAGTTCATCTTCTGGTTTGTGATGATAGGAAGAATCTGACCATCGAGGAACTGACCTTCATACTTTTTGAGTATCTTGAGTGCAGGAGGAAGGAGTGGGACTGTTACCTTAGTGTTCGTTTTCTGTCTATGAGTGACAATCCACAGTCGACCGTCAAACATCTTTTGGATATTATCTACCCGAAGATGTGCCAGATCTATATATGCCAGACCTGTGAAGCAAGCGAAGATGAAAATATCACGGACTTGTTCTAGCCTTTTTGAGGCAAATTCCTTATCCATCATTTTGGTCAGCTCTTCTTCTGACAGAAAACCTCTATCAACTCTCTCAACTGATATACGATAACCATTGAATGGATCAACGTATATCAGACCAGCCCGGATACCTTTATTGATAACCTGCTTGAAGAATTTCATGCATTTGTACACGGTATTCTGACTGTAGTTGTATTCTGTTCTAAGAAAGAACTCCAAGTCAGTGATAAAGGTGGGTTTGATCTCTCGAAGCGGTATATCAGTGATGTTGTATTTCTTTTTCATGAATTCTACAACTCGTCGATACATTCGCTCGTACTTTTTATAAGTAGGATCAGCCTTACTCAGACCTACCAGCTTTTTTGTATCATCAAGATGCTGAAGATACAGATTTACGAGAGACTCCTCTTTTGCGGTTACCCCGGCAAAAGCATTTTTCACAAGTTCTGCCGTAACATAACCATGACGATTGAGAATATCATAGTAATGTTCTTTAAGAACCACTCTCATATCTTCAAGTCGCTTGTTAATCTCCAATATCTTGGCGGAGCGACCTTTGGCTTTTCCGGCTTTAACGTCCCATAGTTCCGGCTCTATGTAAAGTGTTGAATTGATTCTCTCGTATTCTCCATTGACAGCGATACGAACTATGATTGGGGATTTCCCATCTTTGTTTGTATAGTTGCCTCGGATATGGAAAAGAATCTTAAAGGTGTTCTTTTTCATTTTCCTTTCGATTTTGTGTTATCAGTGAAGCCGGAATCACCGACTGTGCAATGATAACGTGTTTAACTTATGTTTCGATTGGACACCTTTAAGTCAAAAGTCAGACAAATCAGCGACTTAGCTTATTTTTAACATGGGCGACATAATTCGGACAACGGATAATTCCATGATTAATCAATCATATAACTCACAAAGGCGGACACTTGTGCAGACATAGGGTTTAACATTGGCAATTATGGTCGTTAAAATGTCGCTCATTTTCCGAGTTACGTCTAAGTTATGTCGCTGTAGATATTTGAACACCAATTAGTTGCAAGAGTATCGGTCACAATTTTGTCACAATTATCATCACACAATTTTTTGCGACGATTTGGTGACTAATAGCAGTCCGAAATGGTCTTTTCTTGGTCTGATTTCGGTCCTTAATCCGAAAGGATAAGATACGAAAAAACCTCGGAACTATCTGATAGTCCGAGGTTTGTCTTCTTTTGTCCGAAGAAGTTCGGTAGTACATAGTGG
>CAMWLX010000511.1 GCA_947175225.1 uncultured Porphyromonadaceae bacterium | reverse complement strand
CCAACACAAGAATGTCAGCCGAAGGAATGATAGGATTTTCCTTTAGCCATTTCGAATTTGCACCAAATTCAAGGTGGAGATCTGATGCGTATTGTAATCTCATATCAGAATTATAACTTTACAAAAAGATCATCCAATCGTTTTAACAGATCCTTTGGTGTTATCCTACGTAACCCCATATCTTTTATCAGGTTTGCGTCTGGCATATCCGATTCGACCTGTTGACGGAATGATACGACATCTTCATATAATTTCTCGGGGAGCCCAAATGTCTGGTCACCGGATGAGATGGAGGCGATAAGACGAAAGACATCGTTACGGTGTTTGCGTATATGTTTCTCGTCTCCCTCGCCGGTTTCAGCCTTACGCCTCTTCATCTCCAGATATGCCTTGCATTTAAGGGCTATCAGACTTTCAACATTTGAGATATGCACACCTTCTTCCACTGTACTGTGTTCGAGAGTATAGTTGTAATATTCATCATCAAGAAGTATGGCAGACAGACTCGACAGATCAGCATCAGTCGGAATAGGTGTGATATACACGTCCGGAGGAAGTTCAAACACATCAAGTGAACGGGAGAACAGTTCCACCTGTGTCGGATATTCCGGATTAGCGGGCTTGTTAAACCTATAATACTGCTGCTTCGGTTCTTCTCCCTTCTCTCCAACCTGATTTTCCTCATATCGTGCCGCTTTGACAAATTTCCAGAACTCTGCCACAAAGTCATGGGAAAGTGCTTCGATTATGAGTATCATATCTATGTCTTTAGTTGCTCTCGGTTTCTGACCGGCAGCATCTTCATGTACCTCACAGGCTGTACCGCCTATGATGACATAATTATCCTGATATTTACCGAAATGTTCCTTGAACTTTTCTATTCCTTTTACCATATAATGTCATTTATCATGTTTTCAAGTTCTATCTGCACCCTCTCGTCTTCGTAGTCTTTCAAGAGAAGATATAGAGATAATTTATCTACTACTCCCGTTCCGGAAAGCAGGGCGGGATCATATTTCCATACTTCAATGCCGGCCTCTCCAAAAGGATCCCAATAGATATCCTTTTTCTTTAGATTCTTGTATTCCTCTTTTGATACGGCAATCCGGTAAGGGCCCCCGTTCAGAAGGGAATATTCAGCCAAAGCGTTCTGTTCTGACACAAGTCCATTTTCGCTTATTCCCAATTCAGGAGTATAAACGATGAAATCTACCGGGGTTTCCAGATATGGCAAAGCTTTTTCCCATAGGTCTTTTCCCTGATAGTTAAACTGTATCTGCTTTTCCTTACCTCCGGACAAGGTTACGAACCCCTTTTCTTTCATCCATCTGATACCTCTGTTCACAGTTGCATAGGAGGTTTTCAACTTTTCAGCGAGTGTCTGCATTGTTATTCCATCTATGTTTTCCTTTTCAAGATGGAATAATACGGCTAATTGGAAAAGCACGGGGGGCTTTTCGGGTTCTTTGTGCTGCTCTGGTTTCTCGCGGCTGACAACCAAAAAAATCGATGGTAGAAATAGTTGGCGATTACCAACAACTATATCGATATTGCTTTTAGTGTAACGGTGAAACAGGTAAGATGCAATCTTATTAAAGACAAAAACTGGTATAATTCCTGTTTGCTTCAACAGAACTTCCTTCTGTCTCGCTAAGACAGTTGGTGCCATATTCTCGTCATCATCGCCTACTCCGGCTATGATGAAAGGCTTATTATAGATTTCTGTCTGGTAGTAATCATATGCTCCGCTCAGACCGAAAGGGATCTTCTTCTTGATGGTTGGTTGCAGTTCCATAGCTTTTATTTTCTCAGGCAGGAACTCATTGATACGGTTTATAGCCGTAATAATATAATCAGGAATATTGCTCATAATCACATCGTATGATTTTGTGCAAAATTAGTGATTTTATCCGAGACTGCCAAATAATATTTCTCTTGAAGTGCCTTTATCATCTTACTTCATGTATAAATCATACATCATTACCCGATATCCGAAGCATTTTCCAAATCCGATGAAACTTCGGTTTCAAGGTCTATACCAAAAGCGTCCTTCAAAATCAAATAATCGAAGCACAGGGCTTTCGGGCGATTTGTTTTCTTCCGTCTTATCTGCTGTCCGTTGACAGTCTCGACTGAGTAATCAATGTCTCCATTCGGAAGCAGAATTGAAAACCTGTCCTGTTTCAAACCGAGGTAAGAGTTATGTGATTTCAGATAAGACATGATGGTGGACCAGTAGGATCTCGCTGATGTGGCATTGTTGCCGCGTCCGCTGAATAATGGGGATATTGCAGCGGCATTAAGGTATAATACCGGTCTCGCCTCGCTGAACTCTATGTCCTCGCTTACAGACAAAGGTCGGAACTTCCTGAGATACCTTATATTGAAATGTACTCCTTCCACACATTTGCCTGTTGTCTGGAATCCCTGAAGCATATTCCAAAAGTCTCCGATCTCGGAGCTTTCCTGTGCCAGTTCATTCTGATTGAGGACTCCCTTGACGGCTGTATCGAACAGATCCGCATAGCTGAACGGCAGGTCAAGGACTGTCTCCAATGACCTATAAGTTGCCAGCGGTATCACCCAATTACCGAAGATACGCTCATGAACGGTTACATCACCAAGTTTTGTCGCAAGCTCGCGCTTGCTCATGGCATACGCCTCCGGAAAATTCTTTTCAAAGAGTGAGCGATATT
>CAMWLX010000510.1 GCA_947175225.1 uncultured Porphyromonadaceae bacterium | reverse complement strand
CATTGCCTGTTGGTGTATCCAATTCGATAGTTAAGGGACTACATTTCTTCCTCGAAAGTGTATCCGTTTGCCTTGAAGAACTGTTCGAGGATGTTGTTGATCACATCCCTGACACAGCACGGTTGGCGTTGCGTTGTCAGGAGCATGAGCTTTATCGCCTGAATGAATTGCGGCTCTATGCCGATTTCGGAAAACCGACGGCTGAAACTACTTATGTCCCGTTTACGCAGATAAGTCTCGCGGAAACGGGGCGATACATCTGATTGAAAATTGGTGTTGTCTGTCATAATTATGGATTAGTGGTGAAACATGGCGACAGCCTCTCAACCGTCGCGTGAACTGAGAGTGTAACCCCGTATTAAGGGGTTGCTTACGGACAACATGCCTGACTTAATTGATATACATACGGACGCACGTATAAACGTAGAAATGGGAAGGTTGTAAGTCACCTATCTATATTACTTCCTTGTACT
The DNA here is from genome assembly GCA_947175225.1 of uncultured Porphyromonadaceae bacterium. GTDB lineage: Bacteria > Bacteroidota > Bacteroidia > Bacteroidales > Muribaculaceae > Lepagella. The sequence continues at coordinate 2,245 of CAMWLX010000510.1, read as the reverse complement.
TAACCTTGCTGGATTTCTATATTTATGGATTGTCAGGCACGTTGACTATAAGCTGGCATGGAAGGTTGATTGGAAGCTCTATTGTTCATAAGAAAGTTCCTAAGGTTTCCTGTTTACTTGAACTCTATGAAGATAGCCCTTCCGCTTAACCTCTTACAAATAAACAAATAAAATTCCACTTTGTCAAGTAAGAAATTTTGCCAATCTGCTAATTTTTAACATAGTGTCCCGCTATGTCCAAGTATGTCCGGCTATGACCGGAATTCAAGGCTGAATTTTTAACATTTTACCCCTAAAATTTTTGTGATATGCTTGTTTTATCCCCATTTTCAGGCCTATAGCCTTATGGTTTTTCTTCTCAGCGTTTGGATTTACGCAAGAATTTTCGTATCTTTATATAAGCAGTACAGAAACATTTATACTCCTAACGCGCTGAAATCATAGATGGTCTCCAAGAAGAATTATATCAGGGCTGCTTCTTATGAACCATACTATATTTCATATTAGGGAGGATGTTCACATGACCATTGCAAGTTATGTTTCCCGGCACACGAAACGTAGATTGTGCCACGGAAACACTTGCCATGTAAACATGGGAAGATTTACTCCAAAGTCGTAAATCCATACGATAAAACTGCGTTGGCCTGCAAATCCGCTATGCGGAACCACCACTTAATCCATATAAGTATGACATAGATTACCATCATAGACATTCAGACGTAAACCCCTGGACAGATAATATTTGTTTCGGTGAGAAAGGAGTCAACGTCCTCGCTTTTAGACGATTTTCACCCTGATTAGGATGAAAATTAGAAATTTTTCCGTAACTTTGCCACTGAATCGCAGTCATAATTTTATTTTGATTGTGGATTTAGTGGTGAGGCAGCGGGAGGGATACCCGCTGCCCTTTTTAACTTTATCCCAGACACCACTCATATCCACTTAATCCACATAATTTTATGGACACAATCGAATTGGAACGGGAAGTATTCGATGCGATTATCTCCCGAATGGAATTTCTCCACAACATTGTATCAGCCCTTTTTGAGAAGATGCGCGATCGTCATCTTTCAGAATGGTTGACAACAGAGCAGACCTGTGAGTACCTTCATATCTCAGAGCGCAAGTTGCGTTCTATGAAAGAGCAAGGCAAAATCGGGTTCTCTCATCTGGGTCGTCTGTCCCAGTTCAAGGGAGAAGAAATATTAAATCTTTTATCCGTCGGTACAAAAGGAGCATGAAGGAAGTAATCACAGCAAACGACCCACGCATACAGCGACTGAATATCCTTGCTGACGACATTACCAATAAATGCCAGAAACTGCGCGAGGAATATCATCCTCTCCTCGGTGGCAAACGGTTTATGACCGATGCTATGCTTGCCACACTTCTTGGTGTCAGTCGACGCACAACGCAAGACTACCGGGATAAAGGATACATTCCTTATTACAGGCTGGACGGAAAGATACTCTATGCGGAGGAAGATATAGAGGTCTTCCTGCAATCGAACTACCGACCGAAATTCAACCATTGAAAAGAAAACGGCAACCATGCACTGAAGCACAGTTGCCGTTTTCTTTATCATTTGGTTAAAAATATGATAAGTGCAACTTCCTTTTAATTATTTTATATATTATAGAAAATAATCCGTAACTTTGTGGACAGATAAACCATTAAACGATACACTCATGAACTCTCAAACTGTCGAGATTACATCTGCTGGAATTCGGAAGATATTGAATAAATATACTCCCGAAAGGGCTATTTCTGAATATATTTGGAATGGCTTTGATGCTAAGGCGACAGTTGTCTACATTGATTTTGATATTGATAGTTCTGATTTGGATACCGTTAAACGGATTCGCATTAGTGATAATGGAACGGGCATAAACCATAGTGAACTTTCATTTAAGTTCAAAAAAATTTATGAATCTCAGAAGCGAATATCCACGGATAATAATGATATAACGAGAGGCAAAAATGGTTATGGGCGTTTTACGTTCTATAAATTCGCTCGAAATGCCAAATGGGAAACTATTTATAGAAAAGGGAATGAGGCATTTACTTATGATATTAAAATAAGTAGTGAGACATTAAAAGATTACTCTACTTCGGATCCACAGATTTGTGACCATATTACAGGCACGATAGTCACATTTGAAGAAATAACATCAGATATTTCTTCTACATTTGTAGAGAAAGTTTTAATTCCATATTTAAAGGCTGAATTTGCATGGTTCTTAGC
>CAMWLX010000509.1 GCA_947175225.1 uncultured Porphyromonadaceae bacterium | reverse complement strand
AATATCATCCGTCTCAGCATGCCAATCCAGTCTTCCGTAGATGCCCCATGACATTTCGAGGTTAATCTCATCAAATCCGTTGCCTTTCAATGAAATTTCTTCGGTAAAGACCTGTTCCGGAGATAACTCTTTGGTTTCTTCATATAGCAAAACCCCATCGTCACTGCGCAAAACGATATGGAAAATTTCTTTCTTTGTGGCAAACAAACATAATTTGACACTCTTTCCTCCTTCAGAAGGATCAATATTCATTAGAATGTCGCGAGCGGCATTTTTCACTATGCCAAGTTCTCTGTATGGGAGGAAATATTGCGTGAATTCCTTTTCCTCGAATGGCATAAGCCAAGAGAAGTCAGGCTGATTTTCTGTATAGACACCTGCCATAAGTTCGATGTAAGGACCATCTTCATCTGTCAAGTTGCGATCCCAAGCACGCCCGAAATCTCCATTGCCCCATGTCCATTGCTTCTTGCCGGGACTGACATGGTGATTTGCAACATGAAGCATACCTGCATCTGTGTCGGATTCATATCCTCCCTCAAAGTCATATTTAGAGTTTACACCCATGTAGCTTGTCGGGACAAAGATATTCTTATAGTTGGCAATATCCACACCGGCAGAATAATCCATTTTATAGTATGTTCCAGTGGCTATTGGAAAAGAGGAGACAGCTCTTTTTCCATGATCGAATACAGCATTGATGTCTGGCGGGAACACCGAACGATAGTGATCGTTGACCGAGACAGCCGGATTTGCCCACCAAAGGAATGTCTGCGGCAGGTCGGTTGGGTTATAGAGAACTCCTTTAATTTCAAGATAAGCACATCCGGGTCGAAGAGTGAATCCAGCCATCCCTTTCTGATGGAACATGCGTTCTACTTCTCCTACCCAAACAGTCACAGCACCATCAGGATGCTCTTCAATAGTGCAATCAACGGGCATATAGGTAGATGGACGGTGATGCTGAGGCCAGTTGAATTCAATCCCTCCGGAAATCCATGGACCGGCAAGACCCACGAGAGCGGGTTTGATCACATGATTGTAATATACAAAATGACGCTTCTTTATTTTGTCGTAAGCCATCTGTATGCGTCCTCCAAGTTCAGGAAGCACCATCACCTTAATATATTCATTTTCCATGAATACAGCCTCCCATTCATGATCCGTCTTTTCGTTTGAAATCGACTCTATCACTTGATAGGGATACACGACCCCCGATGATCCTTGATAAACTCGATTTTCAAGGAAGATAGGATTCTTTTCGGGCATGCCTACTTCATACGTAGGTATAATGACCTTTTCTTTCCAAGCCTTTACCATTGCTTATAATTATTTGATGAGTTCTTTTTCAATTTCTTCAAGAGTCTTTCCTTTTGTTTCCGGACATTTTTTAGAAAAATACAGGAATCCAGCAAGGCAAATGCCGGAGTAAAGCCAGAATGTCCCATAGCTTCCAAGTCCCGCATTGAGCAAAGGGAAGCTATAAGTCAAAGTAAAACATCCTGTCCACAATGCAAATGTGCACACTGCCATGGCGATGCCTCTAACTCTGTTGGGAAATATCTCTGCAAGTAGCACCCATGTGACAGGACCAAGTGTCATGGCATAGCATGCTATTGCGAGCATTACCAACAACACCATTAAGAAACCGGAAACAAGGAAATAATAGCAACAGCCCAGAATAAGGTAGATGGCAAATAATCCTCCTGCACCTATCAACATCAATTTTTTACGCCCAATATGGTCGACGGCATACAATGCAACAAAGGTGAAGACAACATTGGTGATGCCAGTCAATACTATATTGAAAAGCATCTCGCCAAGATCATATCCGGCATTTGCAAAAATCTCTTGAGCATAATTGAAAATGACGTTTGTGCCACACCATTGCTGGAATACTGCTATTACTATTCCGAGCACAATAAGCGAAAGATATGGTTTTCTAAAAAGTTGGATAAGACCATGACTATCTTCCTCCTTCAAGTCTCCGGCTGCCTTAATGGTCTCAATTTCCACTTTAGCATATTCGTCTCCACCAATCTTGGCAAAAATCCCTTTGGCCAAATCCACTTTTCCTTTACGAATAATCAGCCATCGAGGGCTCTCAGGAATAAAGAAAACAAGCAGAAGGAAAGCAGCCGCAGGAAATGCCTCTGCCCAGAACATCCAACGCCAACCCATTTGACTATTCCAAGAATCAAGTGGAGGAGTTTCCATGCCTGCAGGCATTGGCTCCGCTATGAGCCAGTTGACTACTTGAGCTCCTAAAATACCTAAGACTATGGTAAGTTGGTTGATTGAAACCATTTTTCCTCTTGTGGCGGAAGGAGAAACTTCAGCAATATACATAGGTGACATTCCGGAAGCGACTCCAATGGCAACTCCACCAATAAAACGCGCTATCAAGAATGGAATAAAGGTATCGACAGCACCGGTCCAGTAGGCAGAGACTAAGAAAACTATTGCAGCCAAAAGAAGCAAGGGTCGTCTTCCCCACAAGTCAGCAAAAAAACCGGCTACCATTGCACCGAGCAGACAGCCCGCAATTGCAATGCTCATCGCAAGTCCTTGCATAGCAGGGTCAGCCCCTATGCCAAAAAAAGCTTCATAAAACGGTTTTGCTCCTCCTATTACTACCCAGTCGTAGCCGAAAAGGAGACCACCCATTGCTGAGACGCAGCAAATAAAATAGATGAATCCTTTGTTTAATTGTGTTAGCATGTATAGAAG
>CAMWLX010000508.1 GCA_947175225.1 uncultured Porphyromonadaceae bacterium | reverse complement strand
ATTTTTGCTTGCGGAAGTGTAAATTTTCATAATTCGCAAAAAATGACTAATTTTGCATCTTGATTGAAAACAATAATGGCGCGGCTTTGACAGGTCGCTAAAAGTACAAAGATATAGTAAATAAACTTATGCCTACTTCTAAGGAAATCAGAGAGTCGTTCAAGCGATTTTTTGAAAGCAAAGGTCACCATATTGTGCCTTCTGCTCCAATGGTCATCAAGGATGACCCAACGCTTATGTTTACTAATGCCGGAATGAACCAATTCAAGGATATCATTCTTGGCAATCGTCCTGCAAAATACACTCGAGTGGCAGACTCACAGAAGTGTCTCCGCGTGAGCGGAAAGCACAATGACCTTGAAGAGGTCGGTCACGACACATATCATCACACAATGTTTGAGATGCTCGGAAACTGGTCGTTTGGCGATTATTTCAAAAAAGAAGCTATCGACTGGGCTTGGGAATACCTGGTAGATGTTCTCAAACTTGATCCAAATCGTCTTTATGCTACCGTCTTCGAAGGATATGATCCTGAAGGTCTCGAGCGTGATCATGAGGCAGCTTCATATTGGGAAGCTCATCTTCCTAAGAGTCATATCATCAATGGTAATCGTCACGACAACTTCTGGGAAATGGGAGATACCGGTCCTTGTGGTCCTTGCTCGGAGATTCATATCGACCTCCGAAGTGACGAAGAAAGGGCAGAAGTGGATGGTGCTTCTCTTGTAAATAAAGATAATCCTCAGGTCATAGAAATTTGGAATCTCGTATTCATGCAATATGAACGAAAGGCTGACGGACATCTCGAGCCACTCCCTGCAAAGGTGATTGACACCGGTATGGGTTTCGAACGCTTATGTATGGCTCTTCAGGGAAAGAAGTCGAACTATGATACCGATGTTTTCACTCCTTATATAGCTAAGATAAGCGAAATATCAGGCAAGGAATACGGTAAAGACAAGATGGTGGATGTGGCAATGCGCGTTTGCTCAGACCACTGTCGAACCATCGCATTTTCAATTGCCGATTCCCAGCTCCCGAGCAATGCAAAGGCAGGCTATGTGATCCGTCGTATTCTCCGTCGTGCTGTTAGATATGCCTACACGTTCCTCGACCAGAAGAATCCATTCATCTATCAACTCGTAGATGTTATGGTTGACCAGATGGGTGAGGCTTATCCTGAACTCGTGGCTCAGAAAGATCTTATCAAGAAAGTGATAAAAGAGGAAGAGGAATCTTTCCTACGTACTCTTGACAAAGGCATCGGGCTTCTCGATAATCTTGTAGCTGCTGCCAAGAAGGAAGGTAAGACTGAAATCAGCGGTAAAGACGCATTTACGCTCTATGATACATACGGATTCCCTCTCGACCTTACTGAGCTTATCCTTCGCGAGCAAGGTATGACTCTTGACGAAAAGGGTTATCAGGAGGAAATGAACCGTCAGAAAGAGAGGGCACGCAATGCAGCAGCCATTGAGACCGGAGACTGGGTTATCCTTAAGGATGGCGAACAGAAATTTGTTGGCTATGATGTTGCAGAAAACGAATCACGTATTCTTCGCTATCGTAAGGTAAAACAGAAAGGTAAGGAATTTTTCCAGATTATCCTTGATGAGACTCCATTCTATGGAGAGATGGGTGGCCAGGTTGGCGACAAAGGTAAACTTATCGATTCCAACGGAGAAGAAATTGAAATCTTTGATACAAAACGTGAGAATAACGTAAGTGTACATCTCACTTATAAGCTTCCTGAAAATCCAGCTGATACTTTCAAGGCTGTAATCGATTCTGATGCAAGAGCTGCTACTTCTGCCAATCACTCTGCAACTCACCTCTTGCACGAGGCTCTTCGCGAAGTGCTTGGAACGCATGTAGAGCAGAAAGGATCTTATGTTTCTCCCGATTCATTGCGCTTTGACTTCTCTCATTTCCAGAAAGTGACTCCGGAAGAACTCCGCAAGGTTGAGCATATCGTTAATGCTCGTATCCGTAAGGCTATGCCTCTCGATGAACATCGCGAAATGCCTATTGCAGAAGCAAAAGCTCTTGGAGCTATGGCTCTCTTTGGAGAGAAATATGGCGATAAGGTGCGTGTTGTGAAGTTTGGTGATTCTGTAGAGCTTTGTGGAGGTACCCACGTTGCTAATACTGGAAACATTGGTATCGTGCGTATTGTATCCGAAAGCAGTATTGCGGCTGGTATCCGTCGTATTGAAGCTGTCAGCGGAGCTGGAGTAGAGAATATTATTGATGATTTTCAAGATCTTGTGGTTGGACTTTCCAATCTTCTTGGAACAAATGGAAATATCCGTGCAGCAGTAGAGAAGGCTGTTAAAGAAAATGGTGAGCTTCGCAAGCAAGTGGAGGAAGCCATGGCTGAACGTATCAACAACTTGACCACTGAACTCATTGAAAAGGCTAAAGAGACAAACGGTGTAAAAGTCGTCGAGTTAGTTGGTGTAAACGTTCCTGATGTTGTGAAGAATGTTGCCTTTACAGTGAGAAAGAAGAGTCCGGAACATACCGTCTTCGTAGGGGCTACTATGTCGCCGGATAAAAAACCACTCCTGACCGTAATGTTGAGCGACGATATGGTGAAAAACGGGGCAAATGCCGGCAAAATTGTGCGTGAAGCTGCCAAACTCATCAAGGGTGGCGGTGGTGGTCAGCCGTTCTTCGCACAGGCAGGTGGTAAAGACGTCGAAGGGCTATCAGCTGCGCGCGATAAAAT
>CAMWLX010000507.1 GCA_947175225.1 uncultured Porphyromonadaceae bacterium | reverse complement strand
GTAAACCAAACTTTCGGACTTTGGGCAAAACAGGTGGCTGAGGCTGAAAATGTACCATTCGTTGACCTCAACGACATCACCGCAACTAAATTCGAGAAATTCGGCAAGGAAAAAGTCAAGACAATGTTCTATATTGACCGAATCCATACGTCAGCATTTGGTGCTAAAGTCAATGCTCAATCAGCAGCTGAGGGAATCGCAGCTTTGGAGGGCGTCGAGCTTAAAGACTATCTCCTCCCCTTCCCTGTTGACACCGTCACAGGACGCACCCGTCAGCCGGGAAAGCCTGTTCTCTTCACAATCGGAGACAGCACAGTCAAGAACGAGGACAAGGATGAAGACGGTATGTGGGGATGGGGCAGTGTTATCGCTGAGCTCTTCGACCCGGAGAAGATAACGGTGGAAAATCATGCAATGGCTGGAAGAAGTGCACGAACATTCCTTGATGAAGGCCGTTGGGACAAGGTTTACAACGCTCTTCAGCCGGGAGACTACGTCATCATGCAATTTGGCCATAACGACGGTGGCGATATCAATACAGGGAAGGCTCGCGGAGAACTTCACGGTTCCGGTCCGGAAAGCAAGGTCTTCAAGATGGAGAAGACAGGTATCAATCAGGTGGTGTACACATATGGATGGTATATCCGTAAGTTTATCATGGATGCCAAGGAAAAAGGTGCTATTCCAATCGTGCTGAGCCATACTCCGCGTAACAAATGGAAAGACGGAAAGATAGAGAGCAATGCCGACAGCTACGGAAAGTGGGCCAAAGATGCCGCACGCGAAGCAGGTGCGTATTACATTGACCTCAACGCTATCTCGGGCAAGAAATTCCAGGAATTAGGGGAAACCGGTACTCCCCCATTCTATAAGAAAGATCATACTCACACTTCTAAAAAAGGAGCCCGACTTAATGCCGCAAGTATAGCAGAAGGACTACGTGGCACTGACTGCACTCTTCAAGAGTATCTGCTCCCCGTTTTTCCCAAGACATTCATTTTGAATGAGAGCATCCCAACATTCAATGAATTTGACGGATATGGTTATGACTTCAACAGCAAGCCATCTACCAAAGGAACCAATCCATATTTCTTCTCAGTGAATGTACCTGACGGCAACTATATGGTGACTGTTAAGCTTGGAGATAAGAAACGCAAGTCACACACTGTGGTTAGGGCTGAAAACCGCAGATTGATGCTTGATGCCGTTTCGCTGCCAAAAAACAAATTTGAGGAATACTCCTTCATTGTCAATAAGCGTTCGCCGGGCATTAATCTCAAGGACACAGTAAGACTTAATCCTCGAGAGATCGGCGTTTGCAACTGGGATGACAAGCTGACACTTGAATTCACGGGGGATGCTCCGGCTGTAGAGAGCGTCACAATCCGTCCGGTAGAAGACTCAGACAATGTTACCACTCTTTTCTATTGCGGCGACAGCACAGTAGTAGATCAAGCAGAGGAACCTTGGGCAAGCTGGGGACAGATCATACCGGCATATTTTGACACCAATATTGCTGTATCTAATCAGGCCGAGAGTGGACAGCGAACATCCTCTTTCTTTGCAAGCAAGAGATATGATAAGGTGCTCTCTATGGCAAAGCCGGGTGATTACGTTTTCGTTGAGTTTGGTCACAATGACGAGAAGGACAAAGGTCCGGGATCCGGTGCATACTATAATTATGCGCACAATCTCAAGATATTCGTGGACCGTGCCCGTCAAAAGGGATTGAATGTCGTATTCCTTACGCCTACAGCTCGTCGGAGTTTCGAAAACGGAAAGAATAAGAACACGCATGGTGACTATCCGAAAGCAATGAAGGAAGTTGCAGAGCGCGAGAATGTGCCTGTAATTGACATCACTGAGATGACTACTACACTCTATGAGACTCTTGGTGCTGATGGGAGCAAGAAGGCTCTCGTACACTATCCTGCCGGAACTTTCAAGGGTCAGGATAAGGAACTTGCCGACAATACTCATTTCAATACTTATGGAGCAACGCAAGTGGCTAAGTGTGTTAGAGAGGGTATTGCAGAAAAGCTTCCGGAGCTTGCAAAGCATCTGAAGCCTTATACCAAGTACTCTCCTGCTCAGCCGGATGATCCGGAGGCATTCTATTGGCCACTCTCTACTTTTGTAAAGGTTGAGAAGCCGCTTGGTAATTAATTCATAATTAGCTGCGCTCAAGCTAAAGCAAGTCTTAATGCATAATTAGCGAGGCTCAAGCTAGAGCAAGACATAATACTCTATGAAAATAAGCGGGTTGCAGGGGTGATTCCTGCGACTCGCTTGTTTTATAACTTATCTTTCGCAAGCTCTAAAAATCTCAGAGAGCGCTGAGGCTCGCTCGCTATGCTTCGCATTGCATGAATGAGACAGACAACGTAATAAAGCATGCTCCGCATGCGCCAACGCGGGTCGATATTTTCTTAAGAGATGGATCTTATTTGATTTTTCAGACATTACTTTATCAACTTATATATAATCAGTCCGAAATATAAAATAGCAACTCCAATTCCAACTCCCACCAGATAATCAGGCATATCTAAACATATTCCGCCAATCAGCATTATTCCTATACAACCCCAACCATATTTAATTTTCCGAATGGGATAAAGTAACAAATCTTTCATTTTTCTTTCTATTTTTTACTCAAGTTTCGGATTTAGCCTGACGGCATAAGATTTTGAAAAAAAAAAGCTTTGAGAATTTCCGTATGTCACGGAAATTTAGTAAATTAGAGGT
>CAMWLX010000506.1 GCA_947175225.1 uncultured Porphyromonadaceae bacterium | reverse complement strand
GCACTCCGTGCGCGTCATTAAGCGTCTTAAACTATCTTAATTTAGTGACATTATGTTAAGTCCTTAAGGTCTTTAAGGTTCTGAATTAGTATATTTCTACTCTTTTGCGATGATTTGGGTGGGATTCAATTTCATTACCCGGTTTATTTGCCAGCTGACAATCATGAAGATCAGAATTATCACTATTGAATTTCCAAGGATAATCGGCATTACAGGTGAGAGTGTGATTGATGGAATTATCTCATTGATAGTATTTCCAATCCAATTATTGAATAATATGCATATTGGAACCGAGATTACGAGTGCTATTGCTGTCAGCACTATATAGATTCTTATAAACATGCTGTATATATCCAGGCTCTTAGCTCCGTTGACTTTGCGAATAGCAACCTCTTTCCTTCGGGATCGCGTGTCGAGGGTGATGGTGCTGAAAATGCTCATGATGCAAATGATGAGGCTGACGATTCCCAAAATCCAACCGGCGGTCCTTACACTTTCTGCCAATCCTATCATAGGATTCATGTGTTCACGGAAATTGAATATCATTTCATTAATGGCTTGTGGTTCCACTCTTTCTATTGTTTTCTGAATTTCTTGTGCCAACGCATTCCCTCTCCCTTCTTTAGGAATAATTATGTGGCTTCTGTCATACTTTTCCCATCCGGGGTAAATAGCTATTATAAATTCGCCTCCATTCCAATCGTATGGCATGTTTTTGACAGTTCCTCCTACCGGGAGTGTGATACCGCTATAATTTATTGTAAGTGTCGAATGATCGAGTATTCCATATTCAATAAATTTATCATACGTCTTTTCTGAAAGAATAAAACACTCATTTCTATCTATGTTATTGTTGTTCCATTTCACATCAACTCCCAATGTGGAAAGGACTGTAGTATCCAAGGAAGCATAAAATTGATAATAAATATTGCGTTCGAGCTTCTCAAACAATTCCGGATTGTCTTCCAGCTCTTTCAGCGCTGTGAAAAATTGATCATACATGATCATATTTTCAATATCCGGCAATTTGCTGATTTCATCAAAAAGATGTATCGGGTCTGATGCCAAATATGGTTCAATATAAAGATAATGCGAATATACGGCATCTTTTTTCGGGACATTGTTGGCTTTCAGAATGTTTTCTGTGCCATTGTAGAGAATAAAGGCACAGCAGACAAAGACCATACAAATCACTATCTGTATGCACAGCATAGTGTCTCGAAAAAGGTGTGTGTGACTTTTACGCATGATGGAGACAATTCCATTTTCTGCTTTTGCCATACGGCTTAACGCAATCCAAACGAACAGGCTGCACACAACTAAAAGACCTGATCCAATGATTATACTATTTAGCCAAAGATCAGATATCCTAAGACGAAATGAAGTATATTCCAAAAAGTTAATAAACTTCGTGTCAAAAAATTCCTGAAGCATTATTCCAAAAAGCAGTGCTATTATTATAGCAATAAATATTACTATAGCTATCTCGGTAAAGACGCATCCGAACACCTGACGGCGTTTTGCTCCATTCACTATTCTGAGGGCTAATTCGTGACGACGTACCCAGAATAGCTGCACCTCAATCCGGAGGAATCCGATTATTGCAGCAAGAAGAATAAGAGATCCAATGAAGTTTACAAGTATTCTTATGGAAACCACCTTTTTTATAGTCGAATCTTCTCCGTAGAAAATCAATTCAGATTTATATCCCAAATGAGCTACTTTGGAATCAATCTCGTTTTTTAGATCCTTCTCTAAAGCCCCTTTTCTCATCACCACATTCACCCATTGAGTGAAATTGAATTGAAAAGAATAGTCATCTTCAATGGAGTCGGAAATACAATAAAATATATCGCAGTTTGTAAAGTATGGTTCCAATATTGAAGTCGAAGTGAACACGTCTTTTATTGTGACCGGGATTTTCTGCCATGCATTAGTCTGTGACTGCACCGCTCCAATAGGATTATTATCACCGAAAATCTTCTTGACTGCATCCTCGCAGATTATTGCTTCTCCGGCTTTTAAAGTGCCTATCTTTTTGCCGGTAATGGCAGATGTTATTCCGGAATAATCCGGCAAGTTGGGATCTATGATTTTACTGGTGACGTTGCCCTGGCGTATAGTGGAATCAGTAAGATGAAATTCCGAAGGAAGAGTAGGGCTCATTACATTAGGAACGACTATCTTCTCTGCATTTCGAAGTCCACCGTTTCCTTTAAGTGCGCGTATAATGTCTTCATCTATTTTGGCACAGTTTTCTGCATCCATCTCTCTGAACATCGTATTGTTTTGCTCTATTTGAGTTTTCGCTTCCTCACTCGTAGGGAGGAATTTCACCATGTAGGAACGGTCAGCATACGGCTCATCAAAAATTTGTGGCAAACTGTATCTCGACATCAATGAGTGAGTAAAAGAAAGCGTTACGATGCCGACTGCAATGCTCAGCACGCTGATGGCGGTCTGAAGCTTATACTTCATCAGGTTTCTGACGGCAACCTTTAGATTGTGAAGAATCATTTTCATGTCTTAATCTTTGAATTATGATGCAAAGATAAGGCAATATGATCTGACAACAAAGAAAATACACCCTCTAAAATGCAGATTGTATGAAAATCATACACTTTTCTGTATGATTTTCATACAATCTGACAAACTTATTTAATGAAGTTGTTTCGACTTATTTTTTTATTAAGATTTTGTCAGCTTTGCGAGCAGATTTCGCTTCATGAAGAAGGAGCGATGCGGGCATCGTG
>CAMWLX010000505.1 GCA_947175225.1 uncultured Porphyromonadaceae bacterium | reverse complement strand
AAAGGATATTATGGCAGACAAGAATATGCGAGAAAAGGAGGATAAGGCATTTGAGGAAATGAAACATGCCGGCAAGCAGCTTCAGGAAAACCGTCAGGATAATCAGGATATTCCGCAGGGAAGAAATCGCCTTTGGGTTTGGCTCGGAGTGCTCATTCTAATTTTCATCCTTATCTATTGGCTCTTTGCCATCGGAACATTCGGCGACCTTGCCAACTGGTTTAACGGTTAATCTCGCGCAGGGGTAGCTGGGATGTGGGGCACGCAAAGAAATATTTAAAATGATAATAAATCCGGATATGCTTAAAGGTATATTCGGATTTATTTGTTAAGGGCGTTGCTTAGTCAAGGCGTCCTTCTTCGCAATAGGAATAGTAGCCGCCAGTTGTAATTATGACGTGGTCGAGCAAGCGGAGATCCATTGTGCGGCATCCATCGCCGAGCTTGCGGGTGATGTTGTCGTCTTGCGGTGATGGGCGCAAGGTGCCGGAAGGATGATTGTGACACATTACCACTCCCTGCGCATCTTCAAGAAGAGCACGCTTTAAGATCATCTTTGTATCGAAAACTGATGCTACAGAACTTCCGCTCGTCAGGCGAAACTCCTTGATCACTTCGTTACGCCTATTGAGAAGCAAAATCCAAACCTCTTCATGGTCGAGGTTTGCTATGCGGTAGCGCATTCGGTCGTAGATATTTTTTGCTGTCTGAAGCTGGTCAAGTCGGCGGGTGGCTCTGTCGATTGTCTCTTGCTGATAGCGTCGCATGACCTCCATCATAGCTTCAATCTGAAGAGCCTTGGCATCTCCTATGCCCTTTGTGAGTGTAAGCTCGCTACGTGAGCGACGTTCAAGGCGGAGGAGTGAATTGTCGTTGTCGTTCATCAATTGTCGGCAAAGGTCGGTAATTGGAAGTCCGGGTTGTCCGGTACGTAGGATCAGGGCGAGAAGTTCTGCGGTGGTCAGCGATCCAATGCCATAATTGATGGCTCTTTCGCGTGGACGCTCATCTTGCGCCATTTCCTTTATGGTGCGCACTGTCGTTTCTCCCGGTTGTGGTTCTGGCTCATGAGCCTCGAGGCCAAAGTCTTCTCTTTTCATTTTCCTTTCCTCATCTTTATTTCTTGCTCCTCGTCGCGACCATGACGAAGGATAATCTTCCATACATATGCGCGTATGAATCCGGTCCCGTAGCCCCAAAGTTGCACCATTGAGGCCGCAACAGCCATGGTCCCCACTTTAAGGCTCTTGGAAGCGACGATAGCCGAAATCCACAGAGCGAGGATATATGCTGCAAGAGGGAGGAGCCAGAGAGGATTGAAGAATGCACCGATAATCATAGCGACTGCACCGATTACGAATAACGCAGGAGCCCAATGCACAGCCTTCATGCTACCGGGATAGAGCAGCTGCAGAGTGATGCGCGACATGCCGAATACGTGCACTTGCCGCCAGAATTTGGCAAGGCTTCCGCGACGTTTGTGATATACCTTTACGTCGCGAATAAGTTCGGGTGAGTATCCGGCAAGGCGAATACGGGTAGACATATCGATGTCTTCGCTGAACATCTCGCGGAAACCTCCTACTTTCTTGTAGACATCACGCGAAAATCCCATATTGAATGTGCGAGGTACGAATTTCTCCATCTGTACCTTGCCGCCACGTATCCCTCCGGTGGTTAGGAAAGATGTCATGGCGAAGTTTATTGCCTTCTGAGTGTCGGAGAATGACGCATGGGCATCATCCGGCCCCCCGAAGCAGTCGCGCCATTTTTCAGATAGAGCCTGGCGGAGCTTCTCTATATAATCAGGAGGGAGGATGCAGTCAGAGTCAACGAAGATGAAATAATCCCCTTTTGCATGGTCCATGCCATAATTGCGAGCAGGAGAGCGCCCTTCGTTGTCTTTATAAAAATATTGCAAGGCGACTGCCGGGGCATATGCGTCGGCTTCCGCCTTGCAAGTTATCGTGCTCCCATCTTCCACTATGACGGCTTCAAATCCGTGGTCGGTCTGGCTAGCAAGGCTTGCCATGAGTTCCTTGACTTCATCCGGACGGTTGTAGACCGGGACAATGATGGAAAAGAGGAGTGGCATTATATTTCGTTTTGCGTTTTAAGAATTAGGCTTTCACGCGGCCTACGTATGAACCGTCGCGGGTGTCGATTTCGATTATTTCGCCGGTATTGATGAAGAGCGGTACACGCACTTCAGCGCCAGTCTCTACTGTAGCAGGCTTGAGGGTGTTGGTTGCAGTATCCCCCTTGAGGCCCGGCTCAGTGTAAGTGATAGCGAGTTTTGTCTTGATTGGCATTTCTGCGAAGAGGACTGTGTCGGTAGAAGCGTCTCTGACCACTTCCACGATGTCGCCTTCCTTCATGAAAGGAGCGCCTGTGACGAGGTCACGCTTGATAGGAATCTGGTCGTATGTCTCCTGATCCATGAAGATATCGTCGTCTCCATCTTGATAGAGATATGCGTAGGGACGGCGTTCTACACGCACGTCTTCGAGCTTTTCGCCGATGTTGAAGCGGCGTTCGAGCACGCGGCCGTCAACCACATTCTTGAGCTTGGTACGCATAAAAGTGTTGCCTTTGCCGGGCTTTACGTGAAGGAATTCGATTACGAAATAGAGTTGGCCGTCCATGCGGATGCAGGTGCCGTTTTTGATGTCTTGAGCGTTCATCATATCATTAGAAGATTTATGTATTTCCGAATTACAATGCAAAATTACAAAAAAAAACCTAATTATTAGGTATGGTA
>CAMWLX010000504.1 GCA_947175225.1 uncultured Porphyromonadaceae bacterium | reverse complement strand
CGCTCGAAAACCTGACGAAATATTAATAAAAAAATAAGTTTAAACAACTTCATTATTTTTGCTACACCAAGTCACAAGGAATCCAACTAAAAATTTCAGAAGTCAGGATGCAGTCTTTTCGGCTATTCTGGAGGGCGGTGAAATCGACACGTCATGAGATGTGGGTGTCGGTGCAGGTGTTGGTCGTAGCGACGCTTGTGCTATCGCTGCTGCTCTACCTTGTGGAGCATCATGCGCAGCCGGACGTATTCCATAATTACTGGGATGCGTTGCTTTGGTCGTTTATGGGCTACATCGATGATCCGGGTGAATTTGCGACGTATACGCCGATCACATTCTGGGGTCGGGTATTGAAGGTGATGTGCGCGCTCGTCAATATAGCGATTTTTGCGATTCCGGCCGGTCTTGTTGCAGGGGGATTTTCCGATGCCATCGCCGAGGATAAGCGGGAGCGGGAACTCGATGAGTTCAAGTCGCGGCTTATCCGTTCGTTCCGCAGGAAGCAGGACCGATATACAAAGTTTCGTGCGGTACCTCGATATGTTTCTCCCGTCGATGTGCAGGCTCTGCAGGAAATCGACACCAAAGACATCATTGACGCCGTCAGGCATTCCGACTGTTTCCGTCTTCGTAACCTCGCATCGGCAGTGCCGTCAGACAGGAATCCTAATGACAGACTCGTAATAGAAACGATACCCAAAGAGGGACGCACTGATTATGGTTGCTGTATCGACCGAGGAAGCACTGTAACGATCGTGGCTCCCACGGCGGCGAATGAAGTGGCTATGGGTAGTTTCGCCTATTATCTTGCATTTTATGGAGGATTCAACTATATAAGCAAGGAGCGAGACGAGGACCGAGATGCACCAAGAAGCTACTACCTGATAGATGACAACGCCTCTGACACTGAGAGGAAATATCTTGAGGATCTTCGCGGAATGTCAAGCAGAGGATGGGTGATCTTCGTAATCGCATCGGATTCGGTACATGAGGAGAGCCTTCATTTCGTGACAGCCATTCAGAAGAAACTGAATGCAGGGCAATCGACAGTGATCGACACCGAGGCTTTCGACAGACTGTATTCCAAGGTTTCAGAAGACATGGAAGAAGAGTTCGGGCTGAAGTCGGAGCGAGACGTACGGTATCTGCCTGTTGGGAAGAAGAACGCCGCCATGAGGATAGGGGGAGGCAAGGAGTGCAACGCCTTCACGCTGCGCATCGACTGGGCAATTCCGGCTTTCGACGACCGACATATCGCCATCGCCTCGCGCCTGGCGAAAGACATCGCCACCACTCTCCTACCCGACTGGAAAGACGAGACGGACCCTAAGTGGAAGGAAGCCGGATTCGGTTATTAGACACAGAAGCACCTGTTTTTAGACAGAAGCACATATGGCACATGTTTTTAGACAGAAGCACATAAGGAACATGTTTTTAGACAGAAGCACATGAGGCACATATTTTTTGAGAGCTCTTGAGCTTATGTCTAAAAAAGTGAGGGAAATTTTTGAATTTTTCCGAGTATGTTACTATAGTTTGGAAGAAAAGAAACAACTAATTCGTTATTATTATGGAAGAAGAAAAGAAAATGAAGACCATCAAGATCGAAGTCTTCGGATACGAGGAATTCCTTGAGCCGAAGTCGACCGAAGAAGATCTGTGTTATGACGCGTACTCGCGTTACGCCTATGATGAAATGGTTTTTGATGTGGATGGAAAGGAATACACACCAGATGATTTCTCTCCTGCCGAGGAAATCCTTTCCACGGAACAGCTTAAGGAATTCAAGGATTTCGATGTTGAGAAATTCTTCGAGGAATCAGATGCCGAATATGGGATGCTCTATGTCAACAAGGCCTGGGCTACCATTGAGATCGAAATTCCGGAGGATGAGGAGTTCGACCCTAAAAAGGCAGCGGTTGTTGTCAGGGAGTATTTGAATTTCGATTCAGATTATGCTTTTGGCACGGATACAGTATGCGCTTTCGCCTATGACGGAAAGGTATACGATTGCAATCCTGAGGATTCCGTCGGTAAATGGGCCGATAATATCTGGAAAAGCCCTCATAAATGGGGCTACATCGACAAGAGCGGAAAGTGGGTGATCGAGCCTAAGTATAAGGAGGCCTACCCGTTCAGCGACGGACTTGCAAAAGTCTGTTCAGACGGTCTGTATGGCTTTATCGACAGGAGCGGAGCATGGGTCATAAAGCCGAAGTTTAAGGAGGTAGATTCCTTTAGTGACGGTATGGCCAAGGTCAAAGTCGATGATAAATATGGCTATATCGACAAGCACGGTACCATGGTCATAGAGCCCAAGTATGATAAAGCAGAATCTTTCAGTGAGGGATTGGCATTAGTCATGGAAAATGACGTCCACTGGGGTTTTATTGACAAGACAGGAGAATTTGTCATAAACCCTGATTTACAAGGAGGTTATAGTTTCAGTGATGGACTTGCTTTAGTGAGGAAAGATCATGATGAGAAAACAGAAATAGGGTTTATTGACCATAGCGGCGCGTGGGTCATTATCTTTACTCCTGATATAAAATTTTGCATATCTTTCAGTGAGGGATTGGCTTTAGCCAAAAAAAACGAGCAATGGGGATTTATTAATAGAAAAGGAGAATTAGTATTTAATATTCCGTATGAACCAACTTCCTACTTCTACCTTCTCTTAAAAATATCTGACTCAGACATGGGTATGTTCAAGAATGGTATAGCACTATTGCACGTAAAAGATCCGAAAGGCTTCGCCTTTATCAATA
>CAMWLX010000503.1 GCA_947175225.1 uncultured Porphyromonadaceae bacterium | reverse complement strand
CTATAAAAGACGCAATAGAAGACTTCAAAAAAGGTCAATTCGTAATTGTGGTAGATGATGAAGAACGCGAAAATGAAGGCGACCTTATCATTGCTGCAGAAAAAATCACCCCGGAGCAAGTCAATTTCATGCTCCGGCACGCCCGCGGAGTGCTATGCGCTCCCCTCACTA
This sequence comes from uncultured Porphyromonadaceae bacterium, assembly GCA_947175225.1. GTDB lineage: Bacteria > Bacteroidota > Bacteroidia > Bacteroidales > Muribaculaceae > Lepagella. Next base: position 2,607 of record CAMWLX010000503.1, on the reverse strand, counting down.
TGAAACGCTGCAAGGAACTCAACCTCGGCTTCCAAGTAGAGGAAAACACATCTATGCTTGGCACTCCCTTCACAATTACCGTCGATAAACTTGAAGGTTGCACAACCGGAGTCTCTGCCCACGACCGCGCAGCAACCCTAAATGCCCTCGCCGACCCGAAATCCACCCCGGATACTTTCGGCCGCCCCGGCCACATCAATCCTCTCTACGCCCAAGACCGTGGCGTACTCGCTCGCGCCGGACACACTGAAGCAGCTGTCGACCTCGCACGCCTTGCCGGTCTCGAACCAGCCGGAGTGCTTATGGAAATAATGAACGAAGATGGCACAATGGCTCGCCTTCCGGAACTCCGCAAACTCGCCGACAAATGGGGTTTCAAACTGATCTCTATCCGCGACCTTATATCCTATCGTCTACAAAACGACAATATGCTTGAAAAGGGAGAGGAAGTGGATATGCCGACAGCCTACGGCCATTTCCGCCTTATCCCATTCCGCGAAAAAGATAATGGGCTGGAGCATATAGCTCTGATTAAGGGTGACGTATCAGATGGCAATCCGGTTCTCGTACGTGTCCACAGCAGCTGCGCCACAGGCGATATCTTTGGCTCAATGCGCTGCGAATGTGGCGAACAGCTCCACAAAGCTATGGAACTCATTGAAAAAGAGGGGCGAGGAGCAATTGTCTATCTCAATCAGGAAGGGCGAGGAATCGGATTGATGGACAAGATCAAAGCCTACAAACTCCAAGAGGAGGGTCTCGACACTGTTGACGCTAATCTCCATCTCGGACACAAAGCCGACGAACGCAACTACGGAGTCGGGGCATCAATCCTCCATGCTCTCGGTATAAAGAAAATGCGCCTGATGAGCAATAATCCGATGAAGCGCATCGGACTCGAAGGTTTTGGTATAGAGACCGTAGAAAACGTTCCCCTCGAAGTCAAGCCCAACAAATACAATAGCTTTTATATGCACACCAAAAAAGAACGAATGGGCCACATTTTAAACCTTAGCTAAATAAAAAAGGAAGCCATCCGGCTTCCACATACTTATTGATACTTGAATTGGCGGAGTGAAATCTTTGGATTTCACTCCGTCAATTCTCCATGTAAATTCTTTTCCATATATTTCCCTGCGAGTTGAGCAGTAGCCCCCATCCCAAAAAGATACATCATCTTTGTGATAGCTGCCTCTGAAGTAAGGTCGTGCCCCGATATGGTCCCTGCATTAGCTAACCCTACACCCGCCGAATATTTCATAGGGGAAACCATCCCGTTAGAACACTGGGAAATATTGACTATCAGCAATCCTTTTGCCACCGCATCGCGGATGCAATCAAACAGCCATGGACAACTCGGACCATTGCCAACTCCAAATGTCTTTATGACTACCCCCTTCAAGTCAGGAATATTAAAAGTAGACTTCACGACATTTTCCTGAATCCCCGGGAAGAGATCGAGATATGCCACATTCGTATCCATTATATATTCCACCTTGAATTCCTTACCGGGAGTCGGACGTAGCAAAGCCTCCTTATTATATGTGATGTCAAGGCCAATATGTGCAAGTTCAGGATAATTGCCCGACTGGAAAGCATCAAAATTGTCAGCTGAGAATTTTGTGCTTCGATTCCCCCTCAATAAGCTATCCTGGAAAAGTATAGCCACTTCCCTGACCATAGGACCTCCGTCGGAAGGATCTTTGGCAGCTGCCACTTGAAGAGCAGTTATCAAATTCTCCTCGCCGTCAGTACGCACTTCCCCGATCGGAAGTTGCGAACCGGTGATGATCACAGGTTTGGTAAGATTATTAAGCATGAAGCTTAGAGCTGATGCCGTGTAAGCCATCGTATCCGTACCATGCAGGATCACGAACCCATCATACTTCTCGTAATTGTCTTCGATCACTTTCGCCATCTGTCCCCAATGCGAGGGATTCATATCGGCAGAATCTATCGGCACATCAAACTGAAAATTATCTATCTCAAAATCAAGCATCTTAATTTTTGGCACATTGTCAATAAGATGATTGAAATCGAAAGGTTCCAATGCCTTACTATCCGGATTTTCTATCATTCCGATAGTTCCTCCGGTGTATATCAGCAGTATTTTCGGTTTTTTTACAGACATATGATATTTCTTTTCAAAGCGCAAAGATAACAAAAATTTAAATTAACTCCAACACTTTTCCAAAAAAAATCATTATATTCCCCTTTTCCATACTATTATCTCAATCATTTTGCCATATTCTCCCTTGTTATGACCCTTACACTCTCCCAAAAGCACAGATTTGTTTTGGTAGGAGAGCCTTTGGCTCGATTTCATTCCATTAAGTGGAATACAAAGAGTGAACATTTCCACAAAAAATACGTTAACATATAAAAGGACTTTTAACACTTCTCCACTATGAAAACACCTCTAAAACTCGCCTTATTGACCTTGACACTCTCAGGAATCGCCCTCCCGGCAAATGCCGATGACTCCCGCGAATGGCTACTCGACTCAGTTCCTCAGCAATGGAACTACCAATCTGCCTATTCCCAAAAACTTCCTACGGAAGATGCCTGGTGGAAAACTTTCGGCGATGCTACACTCGACTCTTTGAT
>CAMWLX010000502.1 GCA_947175225.1 uncultured Porphyromonadaceae bacterium | reverse complement strand
TATAACAGTTGTTTATAATAATATAACAATAGAAAAAGAAAAAATGACGAGACTTAGTGTCAATATCAATAAAGTTGCTACTCTACGCAACGCCAGAGGCGAAAACAACCCCGATTTGGTCCGGTTCGCCTTGACCTGTGAGAAAGCTGGAGCGGAGGGAATCACAATACATCCGCGCCCTGATGAGCGTCACATACGTCGCTCTGACGTGCCGTTGCTCAAAGAGGCTATATCCACAGAGCTGAATATAGAAGGGTATCCATCTGAAGACTTTATCAAGCTTGTGCTTGACACCCATCCCGCTCAAGTCACCCTTGTGCCGGATGCCCCGGGGCAGCTTACATCTAATCATGGATGGGACGTAATGGCAAACTCCGAGATGCTTACCCAAATCGTCAAAAGATTCAAGGAAGACGGGATAAGAGTCTCACTGTTTGTCGATCCCGACACGACGCAAGTGCTTGAAGCCAAACTTGCCGGAGCTGACCGCGTGGAGCTTTACACTAAAGCTTATGCCGACAACTATGCTAAAAACCGCGAGCATGCAATAGCCCCATTTGTGGATGCTGCTACCGTGGCTCAAGTATGTGGAATCGGGCTGAATGCAGGCCACGACCTGAGTCTCGAAAACTTAGGTTATTTTCATGAGATGATCCCTTGGGTAGATGAAGTGAGCATTGGGCATGCGCTCATATGCGATGCTCTATATATGGGAATTGACGCCACAATCAGTGCTTATCTTGACTGCCTGTCCGACGACTTAAAACTAAATACATAATATATGGAAACGCTATCGCTTTGGTCGCTTGTGATTGACGGCGGCTACATTATGATTCCCCTCGCTCTGATGCTGATCGTCAGCATCTACATATTTGTAGAGCGCTGTCTTGCCATTTCAAGAGCAAGCAAAGAAGACAGTTCGTTTATGGATCGCATACGCGACTACGTGCATGAGGGCGACCTCGAAAGTGCTCTCCAACTTTGCAAGAAGACCGACACTCCATATGCAAGGCTCATTCAAAAAGGCGTGACACGTATCGGCCGCCCTATGAACGATGTGCTTGTAGCTATCGAAAACACAGGCAATATCGAGGTGGCTAAGCTTGGCAAAGGTTTCACGTGGCTGTCTACAACAGCTGCCGGAGCTCCTATGCTCGGATTCCTTGGCACTGTGACCGGTATGATCGAGGCTTTCTATGCTTTGGCCATGGCAGGCACAGGAGCAAATATCATTGTGCTCTCGAGTGGTATATATCAGGCTCTCGTGACCACTGTCGGAGGTCTTATCGTAGGCATCATCGCCCTCTTTGCCTACAACTTTCTTGTAAGCCGTGTCAATAGAGTCATGACAGGAATGGAGACTAAGACCATGGAATTCATGGACCTCCTCAACGAACCCGCCGCCTGACCCTAAATCGTAAAACGTCCAACGTAAAACGCACAACGCAACCCATGGCCCTAAAACGCTCATTCAGCAGCCTCGAGACATTCTCCATGTCGTCGATGACAGACGTGATCTTCCTTCTGCTCATCTTCTTTATGGTGACCTCGACTCTCATATTCCCGGCGGCAATTGATGTCAACTTGCCACAAAGCTCGGAGCAGACATCGAAGAAACCACTTACAGAAGTGTATGTGGATTCTCTTTCTCAATTCTATATAGTGATCGACCGAACTGACTCAATACCGGGCAACTCTATACCAAGAGCCGTCACCAACGACGAGCTTATTGCCACACTGACACTGATTCAGCAACAGGATTCCACACGTGGCATCGCGCTCTATGCCGATGAAAAGGTGACCTACGGCAAGATCGTGGAGATTCTTGATATGGCAGCCCGCAGGAAGATGAAGATGGTGCTCGCCACAAAAGCTCTTCAAGAAACCCCCGCAACCAACCAATAAAGCTATGAAAGAAACTCTTATGCCGAGGGGGAAGCCGCAAGAAGCCGTGGTGCAGAGGCGGAAGCCGCAGGAAGCCAAAGATTCCCTGATAGCTGCCTTCATCACAATATTGGCGACAGCCCTTGTGCTCGTGTGGCTACTTGTAGCCACTCTTCGCTACGACGAGAAGATGGCTGCTTCCACTGAAAATCCTCAATTGGAGGAAGATGAGATTTTTCTGGATCCTGAACTCTTGCTCCAAAACGAAAAGAGCATCGGCGAAGAAGATGCCAAAGCAAACGACACTCCTGCACCGGAAATAAAAGGTGAACCGGCACCCGCTCCTGTAGAACAGAATCACACAGTAGTATCAAGCGAGAATACCGTGGCTTCCCCGGAGCCTGAACTCATTGCATCAGCTACCGAAAGTGCTGTGCCTACCACTCCCCCCGACAAGAAGAAAGAGGAGGAGAAAGTGGCAACTTCAATGGCTGGGAAATTCAATAGCAAGCCGGGGTCTGTGCAAGGGAAATTCGATTCTACCGAAGGCAGCGACGGCGTAGGATCGGGAGTGACAGGAAAGATGAGCGGAAGGCAGTTTCTTGGATGCCCGCTCCCTGATGTGGCTCTTACTCATAAGACCACTGTGACTGTTTCTATCACAGTAGATGCCGATGGGAAAGTGTTGACAGCTACAGCGTCAGGAGCAGCTACTCGAGAAATACGCAAGAAATGTGAGCAGGCAGCCATGCAAGCGAAGTGGAGTCCGAAAAAAGGAGCCGCTTCTACTCGCGGCTCCATCACATTCACCATAATCCCCAAATAATTTAGAATTTAGAATTCTAAATCATTCTAAATTCTCAATTCTCAATTCTCAATTCTAAATTAGTTGACGAAGTAGGCACAGACATGTC
>CAMWLX010000501.1 GCA_947175225.1 uncultured Porphyromonadaceae bacterium | reverse complement strand
CTGCTCGCAAAGCTGACGAAATCTTAATAAAAAAATAAGTCGAAACAACTTCAAATGCAAAAATAATAAAAATTAATCAATAGCACAAGAAATATTGCAGAAATGATTGGGTATGATGGGGCGTATTTGGTTGCGGAGTCAACCATTTTTGGGGTTGGGGTGTTATTGTAGTGTAATTAGAAATTCAGTACTATGGAAAACGAAAAGACATATGATATGCCCTATGTGGGATGCCTGATGGGGTCTGCTTTTCAACGGCTGACAGTACAACTTGAAGCTGCTTTGAAGAGAGAAGGTCTTGGAATAACTTCGGCTGAATACATGATCCTTCGTGCACTCTATTCACGAGACGGACTCCAGCAATGCGAGATTGTCGATATGGTAGGGAAAGACAAGTCATCGATATGCAGATCAGTGTCTGCACTTGCGAAAAAGGATCTTGTGATCACAGAGCCTGTAAGTTATAAATGTATCCGAGTTTGGTTGACTGACAAAGCACGTGGGATCCAGCCAAGAGTGATGCTGATAGCAGAAGAAAGACATAAAGCACTTCTGAATCTGGCACCCCAAAAGGATATAGAAGCTTTCGTGAGAGTACTGAAGGCAATAATGAATTGAAAACCAAAAATAATAAACAAAAGAAAGGAAAATACTATGATGACAATCACAATTTGGAGCGATTTTGCATGCCCCTACTGCTACATCGGGGAGACTCGTCTTGAAAAAGCAATAGAAGAACTCGGCATGACTGACAGTGTAAAGATCGACTACCGTGCATTTGAACTCGATCCAACCGCAGCAAAGGAAGTTACCGGGCCGACATCCGAACGCTTCGCAATGAAATACCGTCTTACAGTGCCGCAAGCATTGGAACAGATTGAGCAGATTTCAGCACTTGGACGAGAACTTGGAATTGACTTCAAGTATGCCAGCACTCTCTATAGCAACACTTTTGATGCTCATAGACTGATGAAATTGGCCGAAAATAAATATGATTATGCTACAGTACAAAAACTCAATACCCTTCTCTTTGATGCATACTTTACCAAGAACCTCGTTCTCGCTGATCATAAGGTGCTCGAAGTTGTGGCAAAAGAAGCAGGAATGGACGAGAAAGAAGTAAAGGAAGTTCTTGACAGTGACAAATATGCCGATGATGTACGTTTTGATGAACGTGAGGCTCAGATGCGCGGTGTACACGGAGTTCCGTATATGGTATTTAACGGTGAGTTTGCAGTACCCGGAGCAATGTCAATTGAGGGAATGAAATCCGCACTTGAGCGTGCACAACGACGCATCAACGATGCTGAGAAGGCAACTGAAAAGAATGGTGAACGTCCTCATGTGTGTGGACCTGACGGATGCCAGTTGGTGTAAGTTTTCCGTTGTCCGTTGTACGTTTTCCGTTGAAAGTCATTAGTATTCATTTGTCAGTTTTCAGAAAAAAAGAAAGGCAATAATTATGGTAAGAGAACTTCAAGTGCAAGGTGTCTTTGCCGAAAATACATATTTTTATATTGATGCACATACTAAAACCGGATTTTTGATTGATCCCGGCGCACAAGCAGGACTTATATACGATGTCATAAGGCAGAACGGATGGAACATAGAAAAGATTCTCCTAACTCATGGGCATTTCGACCATATGGGCGCAGCTGAATTATTAAGGGAAAAGCTTGTGGCTCCCATCTATATATATCCTGAAGACGCAAGGTATCTTGCAGACCCGTATCTGAACCTGAGCGGCAATTCAGGGCGTCCAATCACAGTAGCTCACTATGAAGAACTATATGATGGTGAAATAATCAGGCTAAAGGCCAATTCCGGATTTTATCTTAAAGTGGTCCACACTCCCGGACATACACCGGGATCTGTCACATTTTATTCACCGGAAGAGAATGTAGCGTTTGTCGGAGATACATTGTATCAGCATGGTCCGGGCCTGACGCATTTCCCGGGCGGAAACCGAAGGGAGCTCGAAGAATCTATCGTAAACAAGATCCTTACCCTTCCTTCTGACACAGTGCTTCTGTCAGGTCACTCCTCTCCTATCACTGTGGCTCAAGAACGTCAACTTCTTTTACAATGATTTTACGCCATGAATACAACTGATAAATTCTCACCATTCATTATCAAAGGTAAGAAAGCAAAGAACCGTTTCATAAGAAGCGCCACCAACAGCCATCTCGACAATACGGACGGAACAATTAGCGATGCCGAGATTGAGATGTATGATGCTCTCGGACACGGAGACATAGGCACAATAATTACCGGGCACATGAGTGTGTCTCCAAAACTTGATTATCGTGCCGACATCGCCCAGCCGTCAATAGGAAGCGACGAATTCATTCATGGAATAAAGCGTGTGGCGGATAAGATCCATGAGTATGGTGCGCTTGCAATAGCCCAGATATCAATGGCCGGTCCGAAAGGACTGACTCCATTCGATTTCAACGCGCTGTCTACCGAAGAGATGGAGCAAATCCGAGATTGGTTTATAGATGCAGCGGTAAGGACTAAGAGCGCCGGTTTCGACGGAGTTCAAGTCCATATTGCCCACTGGTATTTGCTTCAAGCTATTGTGAACCGTGACCTCAACCACAGATCTGACAAATACGGCGGTTCGGATGAAAACCTCATCCGGCTGCCGAAGGAGATAATAGAAGGCATTCGCAAGGAATGTGGACCTGATTTCCTAATTTATGTCAAGATGAACGCGCACAATACTGCTGACGCAATCGATGATTTCGGGCTTTTAGCATTCTATGTGAAAACATTGATTGAATGCGGTGTAAATCTTGTAGAGATA
>CAMWLX010000500.1 GCA_947175225.1 uncultured Porphyromonadaceae bacterium | reverse complement strand
AATCTCCTCAGCCACAGACGGAGGTCAAGACTGAAACGGTAGTAAATACCGTTAATGTCCACACAACTGACACTCCGAAGGGAAATAAGCCTTCAATGGTGGCTGAACCAGTAGCTCCATATAGAAGCCAAAATCATGTACGACCTACACGCATTTAGTTGAAACGCAGACAGATTTAGCATACCGGCTGATTCTGTCTGCGTTTTTATTGTAAGTATATTTTACGATCTCTTAATTAGATTTTGGAATTCGTATGTTTTGGTTTGTATAAATCAAGAGACATCCCAAGCTTATGCATCCACGCATACAGCGTTTTAGGACTAACTCCCAAGATTTCAGCCGCTTTGTTTTTCTTTCCCTTGGCATCCTTTATGGCCTTACGGATTTTGTGACGTTTGTCAGAATCGGTATCATTCATCTCCACATGGGGTTTGAAGGAAAGATAGCGTTCACTGATTTTTATACCCGATACAAGTTCTGAAGCATGTTTAACCACATCAAAAACTTCCCGGATATTATGACTCCAAGGATGTTCGGATATTATTTCGAGAGCCTTCTTTGTAAAAAACTGAGGCTCTTTTTTACGAGAAATACAGTAATTGTGCAGCATTTTTTCAGCCAATACAGCAATATCTTCCCTATATTCCGATAAGGGCGGAATACGCATGGTATGACGAGATAGAAGATTGAACAGGTGCCTTGAACTGCGCTTACATTGTACCGATTCAGCCATTCCTCCGCGACTGGAACAAATGACGAGATCTGGAAATGGTTCGTCAGGTTTATCGTATTTGTCTGACTGTAGCATTTCGGCCAGAATATTTTGCGCTTCAAGATCAAGTTTATCAACTTGATGGAGATATAGAGTACCTTTGTCCGCCTCGCGGAAAAGAGTCTCAATACTCTTTCTGAACTTGACAACATCCATATCGTCCCAGAGCAGGTCAATTTTCTGTTCCGAGTTTTTACAATTAGCAAAAACAAAGGGATATGTACGGCGATGGCTTCTGAAATGGGCTATCTGGGCGAGAGTAAATTTTGCTGTTCCTGCTTCGCCAACAAGAAAGACCAATTTCCTTGCTTGCTTATCCATCTCTCTTCTCATCATGTAGAACATACTCTGAACGTGTGCTATCCACTTGAGCGGAGTCCTCGAATGAAAAAGCGCGCTCATCGGTAGAGTCATGGCATCGAGGCTGATGCCATCGTATAGGAAAGTATGATGAGAGTCAAGTTTCCACATACTTGCTGATACTGCAATGTGCGTCTGAAGCATCGCGCAGATGGCGGATGCGTTCTGCGGTGCAGTTCTTGCCCAGTTCAATAGTTCAATGGTAGGTGTGTAGAGGACAGTATAATCTGCCAGTATGAACTGATAATTATTTTCAATCATCGCTTTCTTGGCTTCCTCCGCATCTGAAAAATAATCCATACACCCTTCCTTGAATGGCATATTCAGGGATTCGGATTCGCCTTCAAGCAATGGAGGCCCGAATACGAGGACACGTCCGCCGTTGGCTACACCTTCGTTTTCCGCTTTCATTTCAATATATTTTTGGCGTAAAATGATTTTTTCAAGTTTTTATTTTCTTACCTATCGGCTATAAATGCAATATACTGCTATATTACAAACCGATAAACCTAGAAAAATATTTTATCGTTAATCCTAAAATTCCTACAAAGGTAACACTTTTTCTTTGAAATGTAACACTTTTTTGTCGGCGCATCAGATTGTTGCGCAAACAAAAAGGGGTACTTCTGCATTATGATAAAGCGACCCGACGATAACGGAAGCACGAGATAACTATTTAATTATTAACTTCGTAAACCTGCCCACTAAAACTATGGACATCTTTACCCTTACACAAACCCCTTTTATAAAGAAGCTGCTGGGAGGAGTGAATGACGACCTCCAGATCGACTATAAGGATTTTGTTCTTCAGGTATTCGATATTTGCAGCAACAGAAACAATAAAGGCTATGCCTTCGGAGCATTGCTCGTAGTAGAAATTGAAATTTCGCATCTCCAGAGCGAGGCACAGCGAAATGCAATCAACCAGTCTTTGACCGCCTTCATAACAAAGGCTCTGGCTTTTATCCGTCAGACGATGAGCCATCTTGAAGATATGGGAGTACAGCCTACAAAGGAAGAGGAGCTTATCAAGAATGTCGGTCTAAAATGGAGCCACAAGAAAGTTGCTCTTGTAGAAATAGCCTATGCTTTCCATGTGGCCAAATGCTTCGGCGATGAAAGTACGGTAAAAGACATAGTAATGGAAATGGCAAGAGCGTTTAATGTAGAAATATCAGAAAACTATATCTATAAGAAATTCAATGAAATCAAGGTACGTACACTCGAAAGCAGAACTTATTTTATTGATTCACTCGGCAAGAAACTCAGCGCACACATGTGCGAGCTGGATGCACAGAATTAACCCGTGTCCGACCACTAATCCACCAAGACCGTTTCCGTCAGGAAACTGAAAATCCCGACCCCTCGATATTGAGTGGCCGGGATTTTTTATGTGCATTACCTATTATTTATGTAATAGTTTAGACAAAACCGGGTCTTTCTTTATACGTTCAAGCTCACTTTCAACAATGTCTTTTACATCCTGCTTCACCTTATTGTAGTTGAATTGGATAGTAGCCTTCATCTTCGATTTATCCTCAGTGTCATCCTTAAAATCGGTAATAAGAGGGATAGGCCTATAAGCCGCAGTCTCCTCCGCCACTTTCCTGTTGTCCACCACAATCTCTGCATTGAAGATCTTTTGCTCAATGCGCTCGTCGAAATTGTCACTGACAGCCCCGA
>CAMWLX010000499.1 GCA_947175225.1 uncultured Porphyromonadaceae bacterium | reverse complement strand
GTCTTAAACTATCTTAATTTAGTGACATTAAAGTTAAATTATAAAGAAATAAGAATAAAGCGCTGGTTTTTGTGAAACGGCGCTTTATTCTTAGATATAAATAATCATTGGAGGAATTCTTCGTTTTATTTTCCATATTTCTTTTCAAGGAATTCCAGAATCTCCTGTATAGGCATGTCTGTACCTACTATCACTCCATTAGAATCGACAAGTATAATCTTTCCTCCACTGTTGCCGGCTCTATTGATGCGCCATACTTTGTCTCGGTCGTTAAGGTCGACGAAGCTTTCCCAAGGATATCCGTCTTTCTCCATAGCAACGTTCATAGCTTTGCAGTCACCTCCCTCGCGAGCAATGGCAACGACCTTGAATCCCTTGTCCTTATACTTTTCGTATAAGGGGATAAGTTCAATCGAGTGTCTGCGGCATGGACTACACCATGATGCCCAGAGGTCAATAACAGCCACATCCCCTTTTATCAATGACGAAATCTGTTCGGTCGAGCCATCTTCACGGGTCACTTTATAATCAGGATATTTATTTCCGGCTTTCACATCCCTTGCTTCAATCATCTCTATAATTTCTTTTGTATAAGGATGGTCCTTCATATTGTCTTTGTATAGAGTCTCGAACAATTCGATATAACCCGGTATGTCTTCCCATGATTCATTATTAGAAAGGAGTGCGGTTTTAATGTAATGAAGACCTACAAGATTAGGAGTATCTGAGATCATAATTCTTTTCAATGAATCTCGACTCCAAATAATTTCATAAGCTTTCTTTTCCAAATCCAAATATTCCTTGCTATACAGATTTTCTTTTGGTCCATTCTGATATTGGAAGAATAAATCTTTTAACTTATCTTTTTCTTCATCTGATTCAGTACTTTCTATTTGTTTTAAAAGAGACTGAACTTCCGGAGTATAAGCGGAATCATTATCAAAAAGGGGACTGATTTGAGCATTAACAGTCTCGAGTTGATTTGCATATCTATTGTCTAAAGTTTCTTCTATCTTCAGGTAAAGAATATTATCATCTAAGTCAGACTTAAAAGGTTCGATCTTATCCACTTTATTGTCGCCGCATGAAAATTCCACATAACCATTACCGGTGAAGAAACTTCTGGTTTTCCACATTCCTTTTCCGTAATCATCGTCAAAAGTCAAGTTATACACACGTGGCATATCATCCTTAAGCGTATAGGCAAATTTCCCATCGACAATAGGTATTGGAATGCATGGTGAAGTGCGAAAATCCTTCCCGGCTTCAAGAAGTATAGCATACTTTGAATCGGGCCGGTCAACCACGGTTCCGGAGATATGGCAAATGATTGAATCATTTTGATTGCCGGCTGCTTGCCCTGTCATAAGTGACAGGGCAAGAGCCATAAAAAGAAAAAATTTTTTCATATGATTGTGGTATTAATTCAACTATTATTCGTAATCGTCAATAATCACTCTTTCGCGATGAGTTTCCCTGGATCCGTCTGCATTATTTTTCGGATCTGCCACCATACAATCAATATGATCAGCAGCGATACGACTGTTATTCCTAATGCCAAAGGTACTGTTGGAGACAGTGTTGAACCTGGAATGATTTCAGCGACTCTCTTTTCCACCATCTGATTAATCAGCACGCATACAGGCACAGCGATAGCGAGGGATATGATTAGCATAATGATATATACATTACCAAATAGTCTATATATATCCCTGCTCTTTGCCCCGTTGACCTTACGGATCGCTACATCCTTCCTTCTGCCACGTGTATCAAGGGCTATGGTGCTCAAGATACTCATAGCGCATATGATCAGACTGACACAACAAAGTATCCAACCTCCGATACGTAGACTCTCCACTAAGTCAGGCATCACATTAACCTTTTCCCTATAGTTGAATACCCTTTTGGTGAAGTCTTCCGAATCAATACGTTCGATAACCTCGTTGACCTCCCTTACAAGAGATTTGCCTCTGCCGGGCTTTGGGATAAGAAGTTGTTCCTTACTTGAAAACATTCCCCACTCGGGAGAAATGGCAATCAGTTTGTCACCCTGCATATCATAGGCGATGCTTCTTATTATTCCTCCTACAGGAAGGGTAAAACCATTGTATGATTCCCCCATTGTCAAAGTATTGTGGTCAAGAATTCCGAGTTCCTTAAACTCGGAATATAATTTCTCATTGATCAGAAGACACTTATTCCTGTCAATATCCGGCATTAGCCATTCTACGTCTATTCCGAGAGCGGAAAGCAGGGTGGTGTCGTCTGTGCAATAGATTTGAAAAAGAATATTATGTTTGAATCTCTCCTTAGCTTCCGGGTTCTCTTCAACTTCATGCACACGCATTGATTCATAGGCATACTTTATGACTTTGTCAAGGTCAGGAAGACGTTTTACCTCATCGTAAAGCTCATCAAATGTCTGGTAGTTAGGCTCCCAATACAGATATTCCCTTATATAACGGTCATTTTCAGGGATATGACAGGCATCTATTATCTTGTCTTCAGCATTCAACAGTATAAAGGTAGAGCATACTACAATCACAACGATGGTCGTTTGGACTCCTAACATCACTTGATGGAAGACGCGATGACGGCTTCGCCGAAGCTTTACCGACAGCCCTTGGTTTTCCTTGCATACACCCAGCAGGGTCAACCATGCGGTCAGACTGCATATGGCGATCAGACAGCCTCCGATAACAAGGCTGTAATCCCATAGGTCGCTTACCTTGAATACCGAACTATCCATGAAATAACTCAGTTTCATGTCAAGGAAATCTTGCAGAAGGGTACCAAGCAGGAGAGCCAATGCTACCG
>CAMWLX010000498.1 GCA_947175225.1 uncultured Porphyromonadaceae bacterium | reverse complement strand
GTTTAACTCTTCTTTGTAAATTTTTCAATTCGCAAATAAGTTTAAACAACTTCAATAAGTAGCTCGTAAAATTTATCAGATCAAGTCCCTTGCTGCTGCTTAGATTACCGTATTATCTTTGTGAGCTACTTATTTTATACTAATCATATTTGACAGATAATGAAAAAACTTTTTCTTACAGCTGCTATCGCGGCCATCCTTTGCTCTACAATGACTTCCTGCATGGGAAAGTTTGCGTTGACAAGAAACCTTTATGCTTGGAATGACCAAGTGTCAAATAAGTTTGTAAACGAGATAGTATTCGTAGCATTCTGGATTCTCCCGGTATATGAAGTTTGTGCAGTAGCAGATCTTCTCGTGCTCAATACCATTGAGTTCTGGAGTGGTGATAATCCTATGACTGCTTCTAATAAAACAATCGACACGGACCATGGCAGATACTTGGTGGAATGCGACGGAAAGGGATACGATATCACCCTTACATCTACAGGACAAAAGTTCAGGCTCGATTTTGCTCAAGAATCAAAGACATGGAGTCTGCAAACTGATGGGAAGGAATATCCTCTGATGACTTTTGTCGATGACTCGCATGTCTCAGTGCCATTGCCCGGAGGGGATTGGCAAACTGTTGAGATTTCTCATGATGGAGTTGAGGCATATAAATCGATTGCTATGCCCGTAATGATGGCCTACAAATAAAGCCAGAGTTAAATTTTTTTCATTGCCATTAATCCAAACGGCAAATAAGTTGTTGTAATAATAAAGAACATTAATTAAAAACGAATATTAATATGAAACCATTGCACATTATCTGCGCCGTAATTGGCGGTGCTATTGCAGGAGCAGCTGTAGGTCTTCTCGTAGCTCCTGAAAAAGGAGAGACCACTCGTAAAAAAATCATGAAGATCCTCAAAGAAAAGGGCATCAACCTTAAGGGCAGCGAACTCGAAGAACTCGCTGATGAAATCGAGGATCAGATTGAGAAGTTGTAATAGCTAATAAAGGAAAAGAATAAGATGAAAGCACTTAATATTCTTTATGCATTTCTTGGCGGTGCAATTGTAGGTTGTGGAGCTGCTCTTCTGTTTGCTCCTGAAAAAGGTGAGGAACTGCGCAATCGCATTGTACGTATTCTTAAAAGAAAAGGCATCAAAATCAGCGACGAGGAAGTCGATGCTCTCGTAGCAGAACTTACCGGAGAAAATTGATATCGCATCATAATTTCATCTATTGATGACTAAATCTACACTTTTAGATCAATTCAAAGATTTGTTGGCCCAGTCAAAAGACTGGGCTTCTCTTGAATTGGAATATGCCAAGCTTACTGCTGCTGAAAAGCTTACAATGCTTGCAGGATTGGCTTGCACGGGTGCGGTATGCCTCCTTTTTGGCATCACTGCACTTATTATGTTTGGTATTTCGCTTGCATTCCTATTTCAAGAAATAATGGGAGACGCTCTGTCATTTCTTGCCGCAGGCGGATGTATCATCGTCTTAATGGTGATCGTCTATTTATTGAAGGAAAAGATTATATTAAATCCAATAGCTAAGATACTCACCAAAATACTTTTAAAATAAAGTCCTGTATATGGAGAATGTTAAGCGTATAGAAGGTAAGGACAAGATTTTGTCTACAACTGAAAACTCTCTTGAATTCAATGGGTTTACTCTTGACGAAATTCGTCATTATCGGGCTTTGGTGGCTGTAAGGAAAGAATTTGCTAAAGCAAAAATCTTTGAGCAAGTGGATGCTCTCAAAGACAGGAATCCTTTTGCTCCGGATGGGACACTCAAGGCTGCTTCCCGACTTGGTCCAATTCCTATGAAAATAATCAAAGGGCTCAATTATACTGACTATATTATGTTGGGTATATCTGCTTTTGGGACTTTGAAAAAAGTGTTTTCTGTATTCCGAAAGAAAAAGAAAAAATGAATTACTATAAAGTGCGCTTTAATTGCGATCCTAATTCAGAAGATATCACTGATCTTTTGGCAGCCTTTCTCGCTGACATAGGCTTTGAAAGTTTTGAACCTGATGGCGATGGGTTGACAGCGTATATACAGGCATCCGAATATTCCGAAGACGCCATAAATGATATCCTGTCAGATTTCCCAATGGAAACTTCTGTTTCCTATGAGTCTGAATTTGTAGAGAGCCGGAATTGGAATGAAGAATGGGAAAAACACTATTTCCAACCTATTGTTATAGCAGGTGAAGTTGTGGTTCACTCTTCTTTTCATAAGGATATTCCAAAGGCTCATTATGATATTCTGATAGATCCTAAAATGGCTTTCGGGACAGGTCATCACGCTACTACCTCGCAGATGATGCGAT
This sequence comes from uncultured Porphyromonadaceae bacterium, assembly GCA_947175225.1. Classification (GTDB taxonomy): domain Bacteria; phylum Bacteroidota; class Bacteroidia; order Bacteroidales; family Muribaculaceae; genus Lepagella. Next base: position 499 of record CAMWLX010000498.1, on the reverse strand, counting down.
ATGTGCTTGCTTTGGATGATATTGAAGGGAAAAGTGTGATCGACATGGGTACGGGCACTGGCATTTTGGCTATTCTGTGTAAGATGAGAGGAGCCGGGAATGTTATCGGCATTGAAATTGACCCGGGTGCCTTTGACAATGCATTAGAAAATGCAGCCCTAAATGGCCAAGCAGTTGACTTTATTTTAGGAAATGCCTCAGCCTTGGAAAACTGTGAGGCAGCCGACATATTCCTTGCCAATATCAACCGCAATGTGATTACCTCCGACATCAACAAATATGCCGAAAAGATTAAAAGTGGGGGAGTGCTGTTGCTCAGTGGATTCTACACAGCTGACATTCCTATTGTGATGGCAGCAGCAGAGCCCTTAGGATTTATCCTCGACAAGACTTCAGAAGAAGGCGACCATTGGGCAGCTATCCGTCTCCTCAAAAAATAACAAAATGCAAAAAATAAGTCAAAGAACCGTTTCTTTGACTTATTTTTTTAAGATAAAAC
>CAMWLX010000497.1 GCA_947175225.1 uncultured Porphyromonadaceae bacterium | reverse complement strand
AAATTCTAAATTCAAAATTCTAAATTCAAAATTCTAAATTCAAAATTCTAAATTCAAAATTCTAAATTCTAATTAGTGCGCAGCCACAAACTCATCAAGGAATCTCACATCGTTCTCGCTGAAGAGTCGAAGGTCCTTGACAAGATATTTAAGGTTGGCGATACGTTCTACACCCATGCCGAATGCATAGCCGGAGTAGACTTCAGGATCAATGCCGCATGCCTTAAGCACATTCGGGTCTACCATACCGCAGCCAAGGATTTCTACCCACCCTGTGCCTTTGCACATAGCGCATCCCTTGCCTCCGCAGATGCCGCAGCTGATATCCATCTCGGCGCTTGGTTCGGTGAATGGGAAATAGCTTGGACGCAGACGGATTCTTGTCTCAGGTCCAAACATCTGCTGAGCAAACTCAAGAAGCACCTGCTTCAAATCGGCGAAGCTGACGTTTTTGTCAATGTAAAGGCCTTCCACTTGATGGAAGAAGCAGTGGGCACGTGCAGAAATAGCTTCATTGCGATATACGCGGCCCGGGCATACGATTCGGATAGGGGGTTGCGTGTGCTCCATAGTGCGTGTTTGCACACTTGAAGTGTGTGTGCGGAGCAATATGTCGTCTTTGCCGTCGCGCATGATGAAGAAAGTATCTTGCATATCGCGTGCCGGATGGTCAGCTGGGAAGTTCAAAGAACTGAAGACATGCCAATCATCCTCAATTTCCGGACCTTCAGCGATAGTGAAACCCATATTTCCGAAGATATTGATGATCTCATTCTTTACGAGTGAAAGCGGATGGCGGGTTCCAAGCGGTAGGGGAGTGGCAGTCCTTGTAAGGTCAATATTCCCTTTCTCTTTATCTGCATTGTCAGCCAATGACTCCTTGAGTGCGGCAAGTTTCTCAGTCGCAACTGTTTTAAGCTCATTAAGCTTTTGTCCTAACTCGCGCTTTTGCTCAGCGGGAACTGTGCGGAATTCATTCATGAGCGCAGAAATTTCCCCCTTCTTACTCAAATATTTGATACGAAGCTGTTCCACAGCCTCAGCTGTAGAAGCCTGAAGTGCGGAAATCTCAGCTTTAAGTCCTTCTATCTTTGATAGCATGTGTATGATGTTATTTTATAAGTTTCACTAATTCACTTCTATCCCTAACCTCCTAACCCCATATCCATCAACTTTCGTAAGCGAAAGTTGAATCATGTTGTTTCAATCTGCAAAGATACAAAAAAATCTCCATATTCCAAAATCAATTAAAGAAAGTGATTTTTCTGAAGCTTCATTTAACTTTTCTGGAGTCTCAGATATCGGCGATTTCAACGGCGAATTCATCCCCGGAGGGGTCGCACTTTTCCGAAAAAGGACTCCCCTTTTCATAAAAGTATTTTTTCATCTTTACTTAATAGCCAAATCTTAAAGTGAAATCCAGCCAAATCTTAAAGTTCATTTGGCAATTTCATGGATCTTCGATGTGAGCCTATTCCAATATACGCTGAATAGTAACTCCTATTTGGCAAAAAGCAAAAGAATATGAAATTTTTTTAGGGTATGTTGCGGAAGTTTCAAAAAAATAATGTAACTTTGCAGACGGATTCCCGACGTTTTGCCATAAGCGTGGGATGACATCCCTTAAATGTCTAATCTATACATATCTAATCTAATTAGAATGAAAAATATACTTGTCATAGGCAGTACCGGCCAGATCGGCAGTGAGTTGACAATGAAGCTTCGCGGTCTCTATCCGCAAGGCAATGTAGTGGCGGGATACATTCCCGGAGCTGAGCCTAAAGGCGAGCTCCTTGAATCCGGACCCTCCGCAATTGTGGATATTACTAATCCCGGACAAATAGCCGATGCGGTGAACAAATATAAAGTTGACACTATCTATAATCTTGCTGCTCTTCTTAGCGCCGTAGCAGAAGTGAAACCTCAGTTGGCTTGGAAAATCGGACTCGGCGGCCTGTTCAATACTCTTGAAGTGGCGCGGGAAAAAGGGTGTGCTGTCTTCACACCAAGCTCTATCGGAAGTTTTGGCAATTCTACTCCCCACACCAAGACCCCACAGGATACCATACAGCGTCCGGATACTATGTATGGTGTGACAAAAGTTTCAGGTGAACTTCTCAGCGACTATTATGCTAAGCGTTTCGGTGTTGATACCCGTTCCGTTCGTTTCCCTGGACTGATTAGCTATGTGGCTCCTCCCGGTGGTGGCACTACAGACTATGCTGTCGACATATATTACTATGCAGTAAACGGAGAGAAATTTAAATGTCCTCTCAAGCCTGGCACTCTGATGGACATGATGTATATGCCCGATGCTCTTCGTGCAGCCGTAGAAATCATGGAAGCGGATCCCTCTAAACTCAAGCATCGCAACTCTTTTAATATCACTGCAATGAGCTTTGATCCGGAGGAAATATATGCAAAAATTAAGGAGTATGTCCCCAATTTTGAGATGGAATACGATCTTGATCCACTCCGTCAGAAAATTGCAGACTCCTGGCCCGATAGCCTTGACGATACATGCGCTCGCGAAGAGTGGGGTTGGAAACCCGAATATGATCTTGATGCCATGACTCAAGACATGCTCAAGAATCTTCGTATCAAGCTTAATAAACCGGCATGAAAATTTTTATCTACACAAAGTAGTAAAGAAAATAATGTAGCAATAGTTTGTGCGAGGTTAATAATGCATTATGCATTACCAAAAAATTCCTATAATTTGGTCAAAAACGCTGATTCAATGTTAGAATTCAGCGTTTTTTTATTACCTTTGCACTTTCGTTTTTCAAAATGAAATATCAGTGCTTTAATCAATTAGTTAAACTTTTATAACTGT
>CAMWLX010000496.1 GCA_947175225.1 uncultured Porphyromonadaceae bacterium | reverse complement strand
ATTCAAAATTATTATTTGCATAATTCGCTGAAATTTTGTAACTTTGCATCGTCTTAGGGCATGAAGTACCCGTATTCTTCGCTAACGGATTAGCATATAATCGGTTAGCGTCTATTTGCAGTATGTATCTTCATCCTTCCGACAAGCCACCAGGAAGCAGCAATGCTTTCCCGGCGAAACCCAAAATGAAGAAATAAATCGAGATTTCAGATATTTTTTAATTTTTAACAAACTAAAATGCCTACAATTCAGCAATTAGTAAGAAAAGGACGCGTTGCCCTCGTCGACAAGAGCAAGTCGCCGGCTTTGGACTCATGTCCGCAGCGTCGCGGTGTCTGCGTGCGCGTGTACACCACGACCCCTAAAAAGCCTAACTCGGCTATGCGTAAGGTGGCTCGTGTGCGCCTCACCAACGGTAAGGAAGTTAACTCCTACATCCCCGGTGAAGGCCACAACCTTCAGGAGCACTCTATCGTCATGGTGCGCGGCGGTCGTGTGAAAGACCTTCCCGGTGTTCGCTACCACATCGTGCGTGGTACTCTCGATACCGCAGGTGTACAGGGCCGTACCCAGCGCCGCTCCAAATACGGTGCGAAGCGTCCCAAGGCAGGTAAGGGTGCTCCGGCTAAGGGTAAGAAATAATAGCTGCCACCTAAGTAATCATCTATCTTAAACCGGTTTTTGATTCTTTAGGCAGCTATATGGTTGAGTAAACGTCCATCCGGCGCTCCGAGAGGAGTTCCCAAAGTGCGTTGAAGTTTTCATCAAAGCAGCCAAAATCAAAACTTAAACTTCAAGCAATGAGAAAAGCTAAGCCGAAAAAGCGTGTGATCCTCCCGGATCCCGTTTTTCACGACGTGAGAGTGACAAAGTTTGTCAACCATCTCATGTACGACGGAAAGAAGAACACTTCCTACACTATCTTCTATTCCGCACTTGAAATCGTGAAGTCAAAACTCCCCAACGAGGAGAAGAGCGCTCTCGAAATTTGGAAAAAAGCGCTCGAAAACGTTACTCCGCAGGTGGAGGTCAAGTCTCGCCGTGTCGGCGGCGCCACATTCCAGGTGCCAACCGAGATCCGTGCTGACCGCAAGGAGTCAATCTCTATGAAGAATCTTATCATCTATGCCCGCAAGCGTGGCGGAAAGACAATGGCAGACAAACTTGCTGCTGAAATCGTCGACGCATTCAATGATCAGGGCGGCGCATTCAAGCGTAAGGAAGACATGCACCGTATGGCTGAGGCCAACCGCGCATTCGCTCACTTCAGATTCTAATAAGGATTTAACAAATGGCTAAACACGAAAATCTCGATTTAACTCGCAATATCGGTATCATGGCTCACATCGATGCCGGTAAGACCACAACTTCCGAACGTATTCTTTTCTATACAGGCCTTACTCACAAGATCGGTGAGGTGCATGATGGCGCTGCCACCATGGACTGGATGGAGCAGGAACAGGAACGCGGCATAACCATCACTTCCGCTGCTACAACAACGTTCTGGAATTATAATGGTAATAAATATAAGATCAACCTTATTGACACTCCGGGACACGTCGACTTCACTGTCGAAGTAGAACGTTCGCTCCGTGTGCTCGACGGCGCTGTCGCTACATTCTGCGCCGTTGGCGGCGTAGAGCCTCAGTCTGAGACCGTTTGGCGCCAGGCCGACAAATACAACGTTCCGCGTATCGGCTATGTCAACAAGATGGACCGCTCCGGCGCCAACTTCCTCGAAGTTTGCCGTCAGGTGAAGGATGTGCTCGGTGCAAATCCTCTCCCAATCCAGCTCCCAATCGGCGCTGAGGAGACTTTCAAGGGTGTCATCGACCTTATCACCATGAAGGCTATCTTCTGGCATGATGAGAGCATGGGCGCTGAATACTCAGTTGAAGAAATCCCGGCTAATCTCCTCCCGGAGGCTGAGCAGTATCGCGACAAGATGCTTGAGACACTCGCCGAGCTCGACGACGCTCTAATGGAGAAATACTTCGACGATCCATCCACTATAACAGTCGACGAAATCAAGGCTGCTATCAGAAAGGGTACTCTCTCGATGGATATCAACCCGATGATCTGCGGCTCTTCTTTCAAGAACAAGGGCGTGCAGACTCTTCTCGATGCTGTCTGCGCTTACCTTCCTTCTCCGGAAGACAGCGGCGCTATCGAAGGCCATGCTATCGACGATCCGGATGAGATCCTTACCCGCGAGCCGGTTCCCGAGGCTCCTATGTGTGCCCTCGCTTTCAAGATCGCTACTGACCCATACGTAGGCCGCCTTGTATTCTTCCGCGTTTATTCAGGCTATATCGATGCCGGCAGCTACTGCCTTAACTCACGCAGCGGCAAGAAGGAGCGTATCTCACGTCTTTTCCAGATGCACTCCAACAAGCAGAACCCGATGGAACGCATCGGCTGCGGCGATATAGGCGCAGGCGTAGGATTTAAGGATATCCGCACTGGCGACACTCTCTGTGCTGAAGATGCCCCTATCGTGCTCGAAGCTATGGAGTTCCCTGATCCGGTGATCGGTATCGCAGTAGAGCCTAAGACTCAGAAAGACCTCGACAAACTTGGTGTCGGTCTCCAGAAGCTTGCTGAAGAAGACCCGACATTCCGCGTTGAGACCAATGAAGAGACAGGCCAGACCGTCATCAGCGGTATGGGTGAGCTTCACCTCGACATCATCATCGACCGTCTCCGCCGTGAGTTCAAGGTAGAATGTAATCAGGGACGTCCACAGGTGACCTACAAGGAGGCTATCACTAAGCCTTATGAAGGCCGTGAGGTATTCAAGAAGCAGACAGGTGGTCGCGGTAAGTTTGCCGACATCATCTTCCGCATGGAGCCTGCCGACGAAG
>CAMWLX010000495.1 GCA_947175225.1 uncultured Porphyromonadaceae bacterium | reverse complement strand
ATTTATCATCTCATTAATTTTTGCGTGCTACTTATCGAAAATTTAATAAAGAAAAAAACAATTATTTGGTTTGTTTGTTGTATCTTTGTAATCAATTAAACATAGGAGAAAAAATCATGGCAAGACCAATAGCAGAAACCCCGATATTGACAGGTGAGGATGCAATACGTTTCGAACGCCTGAGAAAAGAGGTTGACAGCCTTACCAAGGAACAACGTGCGGAGAATACCCGCAAATTGAACGAAAGGATAAAAAACGCGAGAAATCGCATTGAAATTTGCATATAAATGCGACTTGTAAAGCTTACTCCAGAGCATGACCTATCACAGTTTGACTGTGGAGATAATGACCTCAATGAGTTTTTATGTGACAATGCGCTGAACTTTTCAGAACAGCGCATTGCCAATACGTTTGTGCTTGAAGAAAACGATGAGATTCTTGCTTATTTTTGTCTGCTTAATGACAAGGTAAGTCAAGAAGAATCATCTAACAACAAGTGGAAGAAGTTAAAAAAAGAATTCCCGGAAGGCAAGCAATTCAGCAGTTATCCTGCAATTAAGATAGGACGATTTGCAGTATCATCCTCTTGCCGTGGTAGAAATATCGGTTCAGATCTTATGGATAAGATAAAGAAGATGCTTAACCTTAATCCAAATTATTCTGCCTTCCGTTATCTCACGGTAGATGCTTATCTTTCAGCAATAGGATTCTACGAAAAGAATGATTTCAAGCTACTATCGCCACAGACAATCAATAAAGAAACTCGTCTTATGTTCTTTGATATGATGGAGTTGGGATGAGAATATATGTTTATCCGATATACTACTCCCTGATACTATTCTCCCTGCAGAATCTCAAAATATCAAGGTTGGTTCAAAATGGACTAACCTTATTTATTATAATGAAATAAAAACGGCAGTTCCTTTTCCTTCTTGGCTTTTGATGTGTATGTCTCCGCCATGCTTCTGTATTATCTGGCGGCATATGGAGAGCCCAACTCCGCTTCCATTGGGTTTGTTAGTGTAGAAAGGTTGGAAGAGATTGTTGATTGTGTCTTGGGTCATTCCTTTGCCATTGTCTTTAATAGTCAGGAAAGGCCGCGAGTCGGAAACCGTCAATATTATTTCGATTTTTCCTCCTTCGGCTGGAAGCGCGTCAAGGGCATTACGAAGTAGATTGATCATCACCTGATTCATCAGCGAAGTGTCAATATTCAAAGACATATCTTCCGGAACAGTGTAAGAAACTAATTCTTCCGGCATATTCCGATTGTCTAATTCTGCTTTAAATAAGCATCTGAGCGATTTAAAGTAGTCTCCGGCTTTTATAGTCTCGATTTTTGGATCCGGAAGATGAGTCAACTTATAATAGGAGTCAAGAAAGCGATGTATACCTTCCGCTTGTGAAAGAAGCAAATGAGATGCTTCAGAAAACTTTTTTCCTTGATATCGTTCCGGTTTGGCAACCATATCATTTGCAATCGCTAAAATTGGAGTGATGCCGTTGCGCATCTCATGTGTCATTATTCGTAATACGCGGTCATAGTATAGTTTCCGGGTTTGAAGCTCTCGCATATTCTCACTGTAAATGTCGGATATGCGATTCATTGATTCCGACATCTTTTGTAGTTCATAATCCCCTCCGAGTATGATTCTCGTTGTCGTATCATTCATTTCAAGAGCATTAACGAATGCCGACATAGTACCAATCAACCGGGATTGAAGATGCCATAAAGCAAATATGCACAGAGCAGTGACTATGAACCCCAGAGACCCTTGTGCCCACAATCCATTAAGGAAAAGAATAGTAGCTCCGATTACACTTATTATAATTAAAGCTAACAGCAAAGCAATGTTCAGTCTAAACCTTTTCATTTTTTCAAAAGATTGTAGAGAGTCTGACGATTTACTCCGAGTTGTTGGGCAGCAGCAGAGAGATTTCCTCCGCAACTGTCAATGACACTTCGTATATGACGCATTTTTACCTCATCGAGAGTCAAGCGAAGTCTTTCGCTTTCTATTGCTTCCAGTTGGGATGCACGTCGGGCAGTCTCCTTATCCTGGCGAACCTGACGGTTTTTGTCGATTGCTTTTCTAAGTTTTTCTATCAGTTGATCATTATCCCATGGTTTGGTAATGAAATCCTCAGCACCCAATTTCATTGCTTTCACAGCTATATCCACATCTCCGAAAGCTGTGATCACCACTATAGCCGGAGGATTAGGAAGCCCTTTCAGGCGTTCGAGCCAGAAAAGGCCATCGCTGCAATCAAGCCTACCATTATCAAAATTCATATCAAGAAGCACCGCATCGTAGCTGCCGGGCGAAGCGAGGGTAGCAATCATCGCCGGATTCTCAATGGCATCGACTTCCTCGAAAATATCCTCCAAGAGCAACTTCAACGTCGCCCTCACCGCCAAATTATCATCTATTATTAGCAAACGTTCTTTCATCAAAGAAGATTTCCGGAATATAACTGTTCTAAAGGAAAAATTAAATCCCAATTCTTGCCCCAAACTATATTCCCATTTTCAATTGAAAATTTACGAAATCGTTTTGGATCAAGATATTTATTATACTGGGGATGTGGATGACGACGTATGAAGTCGCCAATATCAATAGTCTGTTGTTTACTGTCACTAAAATGAATCAGAACTTGAAGATTCCCTATATCTTCTGCTTTTATAATTTTAATGCTCTGTGTCATAATATTATATTTTTTTAGTTATGTTGGTAATTCTTACAGCTTTTTTCATTACGAAGAACTTTACCCATTTATCAATAATATTCTTAGGGTATTCCATCCATCATGATTAATTCGAAAAAGCTTTCTGTGTCTCCATGTTGGACATGAACATGTATTGGCT
>CAMWLX010000494.1 GCA_947175225.1 uncultured Porphyromonadaceae bacterium | reverse complement strand
TAAAGAATTGTTAGAAATTTTAAGGTATAATGGAAGAGTAAACCCGGAAAGTCGCATCACGTCGTAGTCACGGGTTTACTCTTCCATTATTATTTAATATTTAGAGAAAAATTAAACGAAAAAAATCAATCCTTCATCATTTTAAAATCAGTCTTTTACCAGCTTGATGCCTGAGATTACGGCATGGTTGGTGTGGATGTTCATATTTTCATTTTCCGGGCGGAATGTGAGTCCAATGGTATGATTGCCTGGAGTGAGATGAGCCTTCACGGAGTTTGACCAGCCGTATTCATCCCAATTGTCGCGACCACGATGCGGAAGCACTACTATTCCCTCCTTATTGCCGTCAACTGTCAAAGTGCGGATAGCACACTTATTCTCAGTGTTAACCGGACCATTGCCGTTGGCATAATTCACAGTTATGAAATAATCGCCTTCTTCAGTGACATTTACAGGAACATTAAGCTCTGATGTCTTGTCATTGCTTACCTTGCCGGTCTCAACATATATCATCTTGCGCGTTGAGCGTGGCTCAGAAGCAAAGCTCTCTACGCCATCCGTCGACACACCTATCACCTGATATTCTCCCGGAGCAGAAGCATCGTAAGTAGTCGCATTAGTTTTTGCAACTGGTTTGCCATCCTTGACTACGATGTAATGTCCGATATATTCGATAGGATTCCATACGAGAGTGTTTCCTTCAAGCCAAGCTATAGGAGTAAGGGGAGCATTTGCCTGATTCTTGTGATTGACACCGATTGAAGGGATGTTATTGTCTGCCATCACAATCTCAACCTTCATATTTCCCTTGGCTTTGTTTGCCGGAATAAAGGGGGATTGCTCTTTACCGTTGACTTTAAATGATTTGATCTGATTTCCATAGCCACTGACTGTAATGTCGAGAACAGCATCGCGATATTTGAAACCGTCGAGCTGGCGAGTGCCTGCAAGAGCCTTTGGTACGAAAGGATTAAATGCGAGACCATCTTTCTGAAAATCAATACCGAATAGCACCTTATGAGTCAACGCGAGATTACCGCTCAGACACCACAACATATTCGAAGAGTTCAATTCAGTAGCGATGTCACCATTCTCGAGATTGAAATTCTCCTTATTGGTGCAGAATAGGGCAGCCGGACGGAATACACTTCCGATAGCTTCCATCACACCTTCTTCATTTCCTGCTTTTGCATTGGCAAGACCCCACCAGGCTCCAACCCAAGGCCAAAGAGATTTATTGTGGTAAGAAGGTATATCAGCAATAGAGGGATAGAATGTCGCAACGCCAAATGGTGTTGTAGGGTTATTGGCAGTCACAGTCTTTGCTCGGCTTTCTGGAGCCACATCCCACATTATGGCAAGCGACTCGCCGAGTGTCTCAGCACGAGGATTCGTGATCATATTGTCGCGACCATAACGATACATAGCATAGTAGCCCTTGTCGTCCATCCAAAGATAATCGTTGATGGCTTTTGAGATTGCCTCCGACTGGGCAAAAGCATCTTTAGCTACTTCCTTATGTCCTAAGATAGTGGCAGCCTCGCCCAATACCTTCCAAGCCTCAGCATGGACTACAGAAGTGGAGAGAGTCTCAGTATTATAGATGTCGGCACATTGCATCCAACGTGGATGGCTCTGCTCGCGCCAGTCGATAAAGGATGTCTCGCCCCTTACCAATCCTGATTCAGTGTCGTAGAAAGCTGTACGGTCTGTCTCCAGTGAACGCTTGATGATTGGATAGATATATTCAAGCCACTTCTTATCGCCGGTCACTTTATAGACTTCCCATGCAGCGACACACCATATCTCACGGTCGGTAGATACAGGCCATGCTCCGCCTGAACCTGTATCCTGGATTATACGTCCCATTGGATCCACTTTCTTCATCAGAGAGATCATAGATGCCTCCGGCTGCATATAAGCCATGGAGAGGAGGATTGAGTAGCTGACATCGCGTGTCCAGACTCCAGCCCACTCCTTGCCGGTGCGCAGCGTTGTGTCAGGCTCCACTGCATTCACCATCTCGTCGAGACCCATATTGTAGATAGCCTGATGAAGAAGATTTGGAGTAGTGAGCTGCGGATAAGAACTGATATCGTTTTTCAGTTTCCATTGTTTGTCTATACCCATATAATAGCCCGGTTGGGCAGAGTAAGTGGAGATAATTTCCGTGGCTGAGGGAGCTGTAGCCATAAATACTCCTTGGGTTATAGTGTCGCCATGCCAAGTGTAGGCAGGGGTCTGCATTACAGTCTCGCCAAAGCAAAGGGCTGAAGAGAGAGATAACATTCCGGTAATTAGGGTTTTTGTAGCCTTAATTCGTTGTAGCATCATAGTGGTTTTCCCCACGCTTCGTTGTCCTTTGGTACCAATCAGATGTTGTGACCAGTCAATCTTATCGTATAAAAATCGATAAAATATAGTATCAGTTTTGGCAAGAAGCCGCTTATATATCCTTTCAAGCAATTCCATAATCAACGATAATTAAATAAGATATGGCAAAGGTAGTAAAAATAATTGTTATCTGCAAGTATCAATTTGATAAATTGTTCTCTCCAGATAACAATTTGGGGAATTGTTATCTGTAAGTTACAATTTGAAGGAGTGTGTTGGGATATACCCCTCTCCCCAAAAAAGGAGAATGTGTATTTAAATTTGTTTGGATGAGGGAAAATGTGTATCTTTGCTTTTGGAAATGTTGGAATAAGAAAAGCAAGTGATGAAATTATGGGAGATGCAATGAAGTTGTTTAAACTTATTTTTTTATTAATATTTCGTCAGGTTTTCGAGCGGATTTTTCTTCATGAAGAAGGAGCGATGCGGGCATCGTGACTGATGAATGAAGGAAAATACGCCGAATTGAAAATCGGCG
>CAMWLX010000493.1 GCA_947175225.1 uncultured Porphyromonadaceae bacterium | reverse complement strand
GACTTCAAAAGCAATTTCAGATGAAGAAGCAGAACTATTTAAGAAAAACTGCATCCGAGGAGGTTTCAAGCCAGAACAAATATTGCCTCATGATAACTTCCTCATCAATTTAGGAAGTCCGGATCCCCAAAAGCTTCATCTGAGCCGTAAATCATTCTTGGAGGAGATGCAAAGATGCGAGCAATTAGGACTTACTATGCTAAATTTCCACCCTGGAAGCCACGTCAATGAAATAGAAGAAGAAAAATGCCTCGACTTAATTGCCGAGTCAATAAATAGGACATTGGAAAAGACCCATGGAGTGTCAGCTGTGCTTGAATCTACTGCCGGACAGGGAAGTAATCTTGGACATCGTTTTGAGCATCTTGCGCATATCATCAGCAAAGTAGAAGACAAGACAAGGGTAGGGGTATGTATTGATACATGCCATACGTATTCAGCCGGTTATGATCTGGCTGATGAAGAAGGCTATGTCAAAACTTGGAAAGAGTTTGATGATATCATTGGAAGGGATTATTTAAGAGCATTGCATCTTAACGACGATATGAGAAAACTCGGTTCGAGAATTGACCGTCATGCTGAAATAGGCAAGGGTACGTTAGGTATGGAATTTTTCAAAAGACTCGTAAACGACCCTCGTTTCGACAATATGCCGATCATTCTTGAAACCCCTAATCCCGCAATATGGCCGGAAGAAATCAAGCTTCTCTATAAATTGATTGATTAATGGGTGAACAAATACACGAAAAAATAGTTAATCAAATAGATGTTCACCTTATAAATCTAAACACTAACACTATGACAAATCAAAAACGTGACCTTGGGTTCATGCAACTATGGAACCTTAGTTTTGGATTCTTCGGAGTCCAGATTGCCTACGCGCTGCAGAGTGCTAACATCTCGCGTATCTTCGCGACCCTCGGAGCTGACCCTCATTCGCTCAGCTATTTTTGGATTCTCCCTCCTTTAATGGGAATAGTGGTGCAACCAATTATTGGAGTAGCCTCCGACCGCACATGGTGCCGTCTCGGACGCCGACTTCCTTACTTGTTGTTGGGCGCCCTAATTGCAGTAATTGTTATGTGCTTGCTCCCAAATGCAGGAAGTTTCGGTCTTGCAGTCAGCGGGGCGATGATTTTTGGTTTTGTCGCTTTAATGTTTCTTGACACATCTATCAATATGGCTATGCAGCCATTCAAGATGCTCGTAGGAGACATGGTCAATGAAAAACAGAAAGGATTGGCTTATTCTATCCAAAGTTTTCTTTGCAATGCCGGTTCATTAGTTGGATACTTAGCCCCTATAATCTTGACAGCTATTGGGATCAGCAATATAGCACCGCAAGGAGTAGTGCCTGATTCTGTGACTTACTCTTTTTATATCGGAGCAGCTGTTTTAATTCTTTGCGTAATCTATAGTTTTGTGACCATCAAAGAAATGCCACCAGCCGAATATGCTCGTTTCCATGGAATTGATGCTTGCAAGACTGAGAAGCACGAGAAGTTTAATCTTATGAAGTTGCTTAAAGAAGCTCCATCTACATTCTGGAGTGTTGGGCTTGTTCAGTTCTTCTGCTGGTCAGCATTCTTGTTCATGTGGACATATACAAATGGAGCCATCGCGGGAAGTGTATGGGGTACTCAAGACGTTGCTTCTGCGGGATATCAGGAAGCAGGCAACTGGGTAGGCACACTCTTTGCTGTGCAAGCTATCGGTTCAGTGCTTTGGGCAATTGCAATTCCAAGATTCAAGAGTCTGAAGACAGTTTATATTGTCAGCCTCCTTCTCGGAGCAGTGGGATTCATATCTACCATCTTCTTTGCAGACAAGTATCTTCTCTTCATAAGTTATTTTCTTATTGGTTGCGCATGGGCAGCTATGCTTGCTCTTCCTTTCACCATACTTACCAATTCACTCAAGGGTGAGAACATGGGAGCATATCTTGGTCTGTTCAATGGCACAATTTGTCTTCCTCAGATAGTAGCGGCAGCCCTTGGTGGAGTACTGCTTTCTCTTCTTGGTGGCAACCAAAGCTATATGCTTGTAGCGGCTGGAGTGCTTCTTATTTGCGGAGCCGTTGCGGTTGGATTTATAAAATTGACTTACGCTGAAAAAGAGTCATAATGTCGGATATTATTGAATATAGAGGTGTCGAGATTCATCGAGCCGAAAAGACAGTTCTTAAAGAAGTCTCCTTCTCCATTGGGGAAGGAGAGTTCTGCTATTTGGTAGGACGAGTTGGAAGTGGAAAAAGTTCCTTACTTAAATCCATGTATGCTGAAGTTCCGATTTACTCAGGCGAAAAAGCCATGGTGCTTGATTATAATCTTCTTGACATTAAGAAAAAGCAAGTGCCTTATCTGCGAAGGAACATCGGAATAGTATTCCAAGATTTCCAGTTGCTTCAAGACCGTTCGGTCTATGACAACCTATCGTTTGTGCTCAAGGCAACCGGTTGGCATAATCGAGCTGAAATGGATCAGAGAATAGAGGATGTGCTCATCGATGTCGGAATGAATCATAAGAGCTACAAGATGCCTCATGAACTTTCTGGAGGGGAGCAACAGCGCATAGTGATAGCAAGGGCTCTTTTGAATAACCCAAAGCTTATACTGGCTGATGAACCCACAGGAAATCTCGATCCTCAGACTGGCATTACTATAGTAAGCCTACTGCATAATCTTGCCTCAAATGGACATTCCATTTTAATGGCAACCCACAACATTCAGCTATGTGAAGATTTTCCAGCAAGAATTCTGAGATGCCGGGATAAGGAACTCATCGATGAATTTTAATCAGGAACCTTGAAATATTCTGAAAAACTATGTCGCGCAGGCTTTCGCGACATAGTTTTTTATCATTTGTATACATCTTT
>CAMWLX010000492.1 GCA_947175225.1 uncultured Porphyromonadaceae bacterium | reverse complement strand
TCCAAAGTCAGTGTAGGAGCTGATGATTACTTTCTCGCCTGGGGCCAGACCTTCGAGGACTTCGTAGTATTTTGGATTTCGTCTGCCAAGTGTGACCTCACGCTTATGAGCACTTTTGCCATCTGCATCCATTACATAAACGTATTTTCCTCCGGAACTTTGGAAAAATGTGCCTTTGTCTATCATTATGGCTTTTGAAGGACTCCCGAGTAGAATGTCGACAGGATAGGTTTGCCCTACTCTTGGTTTTTCAGGTGTAACTCCAGAAATGGCAAGGTCGGCTTTGAAGGTTCCGTTTACGACTTCGGGATATACCTTTGCCACCATGATATCAAACTCCTTTCCCTGCCGACTTGCCTTCCCTTGCAATCCCGGCTCTACTCGATCAATGTAATGCTCATCAATTTGAACTGTCAACTTATAATTGTCGAGTATATTGATCTGTCCTACTTGCTGACCTGCAGAAATGTTTTGTCCAATTTCGGCGGTAAGACTACCAAGCTGACCGCTATGAGTAGCTCTGACATTCAGATTGTCGGCACGTTGACGCACAAGCATAAAGTTTTCTTGCATATTATGTAGGCTTTCTCTCATCATAGCCACTTGAACAGAGCGGTATGCTGAATCCTGACGGAGCCTGTCTTCAAGAAGCCGAAGATTTTCCTTAGCCAAATCATAATCTTCCTGGGCTGTTAGATATTCTTCACGCGAGGTAAGATCCTCATTGAAAAGAGAGCGTTGTTGCTCAGCGATCCTGTGCTTTCTATTGAGTTCGGTTCGTGCTGACAGGATATCGCGTTTCACTTGAAGACGATTGTTTTCCATTGCCAATTCTGTATCACGAAGCATATTCTGCTTCTCAGCAAGTTGAGACTCAGAATCGAGGATCTGCTGCCGGAGAAGAGGATTTCGGAGAGTCAATATCACGTCACCCTCATTCACCATAGCACCCTCCTCTACGAATTTCTGATCTACGATTCCGGTTTCGAGAGCTGAAACCTGGACGATCAATCCAGTCTCGACTTTGCCGGTAAGATGAATATAAGCGTTAAACTCACCTTCAGTCACTTCACGCACCATAAGATTTTCCTTATCAGTCTTATATGAAGTGGTTTTGGAGGCTGTAATAGCCCATGTGATGGCTACCGCAAGGGCAATTAGTATTAATGTGGGGATCGCATATTTCCGCAGTAGCGGATGTTTTCTTTTGATTTCTGTGTCCATATTATCTGAGTGTGTATTAGTCTTATAAGTTTAATAAGTCTTATAAGATTTATAAAAATGAAATCGATTGTTGATCGCTTCGTTAATCGTTGATGAGGGGGTAGCCTTGGTAGTAGCGGAGGGTGATCTCCGAGATTGCTCGCTGGATGCGTTTTCCTACGAGATTGGCTTCTGCAACTGCCAGTTTGGAAGATGATGTGTAGAGGTCGAGGGCTGAGACTGCTCCTAATTCATACTTTTTTCGCATTGCTTTATAAGCTATTTGCTCTGCCTCCAATCGTCGAGAGGCGGCTGTGAGTTCTTCTATTGCAGCTTCATGATCAAGCCGGGCTTCCTCTGCTGACTGATTGAGTTGATAGCGGGTCTGCTCAAGGCGCAACTTACTTTCTCTAAGCTGTATGGATGCCTTTTCCACACGGTTGGCTGTGGCAAGACCATCAAATATGGGAAGCGAAAAAGAAAGGCTGAAATATTCACCCATATTGTCACGAAACTGACGAGAGAAAGATGGGAAATCTGCTTTAACGCCAAGCATACGATAGTAGGATGTTGAAATTCCTGCTCCGAAGGAAATTTTTGGACTATATCCCCCTTTTGCAGCCCTAAGATACATAGCATCTTCCTTGACAGCCATCTCTGCTTCCTCAATTTCAGGAAGGACTCGAAGTTCATCAGAAGACGGAAGATAGCCAAAATCTGTCGCAATGTTTAATGCTGAATCAGTTTCTGGCATTCCCATTGCTGTTCGTAGCGAGAGTTGGGCTTTCTTCATCAGATTTTTCTGATTAACTAATTCAAATTGGTCTGCAGCCACAATGGCTTCGAGTTCTGCAACGTCTGCACCGCTCTTTGTGCCAAGTTTGAATGACCGTTTTGCTGCTTCAAGGTCGGTTGAATCACGCTGAAGTTGTCGCTGCATCTGCTCTACCATGGAAGAGCAATAAGAAATGTTATAAAAGTCTTTTATCACTTCGAGAGAAACACGGTCTTCTTCCACAAGTTGCGCTTTTTGTTTTCGAAGTTCTGCAGCTTTTAGGGCTTTCAGATTGTTGATCCGGACAAGACCGTCGAAGAGAGGAAGCGACATTTCGAGTCCGAAACCGGTTCCTAATGTCTTTTTATTGTCGTAGGTATTGGTTTCAGGGTCAATATTGCGGCCAAAGCTAAGACTTCCATTACTACCAAAACCTAAGTAGGGCATGAGATCGGAAACGCCCAAGTGTTTATTAGCTTTTGCCATATCTGTCTCAAGGCGATTTATCCTATTGGAGTGGGCATGGGTTCGGGCATAGATCAGGCAATCGTTGAGCGACATCGGCTTCGCTGTTTGATGTTCCTCTGCAAAGATGCTTTGAAGAGGAAACATCAATGAAAGAAATGTCAATATGATTGAAGATGATTTCATATCAGGATTTTTGTTTTTTCGTTTACGCCAGCAAAGTTACTACCACGATGGCTACACTCCAAAAATAGCCTTAAAAAACGCAAAATCCCTATTCATTTTGTCTAAAAATTCGGCACAGTGTCTAAAAATTCGACACCAATATATAAAAATCGCACCCCAGAAGGGATACGATTAAACACTAAGCCACTATTTTATTAGGACCTAAATACAATGTCACTAAATTAAGACCAATTTACGGCGTCAAGCAATGTAGTTAG
>CAMWLX010000491.1 GCA_947175225.1 uncultured Porphyromonadaceae bacterium | reverse complement strand
GCCTATAACAGAAGTAGTCTTGATAACGTATATTCGACTCCTCTTGATGAAGGAGGTCTGGATTTTCTCGAACAGCAGATAGATGAAATAACATTCTACAATGATAAAATTGAAGAGAACTTGGAGGATCTCGAAATCTTAGATAAGGAAGATCCTGTTGTATTGAGATTCTTCGAGATAAACTCATTGGATTATGGGAAGAACAAATTCTGACGAACATTACGTCATCGATCTATGCGATGACGTGCTTGGTATGAAAGCAAGCAGTCAACATACGTTTGATTTCTTGCGAGGAGATACCGGCAGGAAGCTTCCAGTTGATACCTACTATGAGGGATTGAACCTTGTAGTAGAATATTATGAACGACAACATACGGAGAGCGTCAAGCTATTTATGATAGAATGACGAAAAGCGGTGTTCCTCGAAGCGTTCAACGTAGGAATTATGATGAACGACGAAAAGAGGTGCTTCCTCAGCATGGTATGCAAGTTACAGTGATATCCTTTCAAGATTTTGGTAAATCAAAAAGATTGAAACGTAATAAGGAGTGTGACTTGGAAGTAGTCAAGAAATTTCTCAAAGATTTTGTAACACAAACTAACATATAACTATGAAATGCCTGTCAATACAGCAGCCATGGGCAAGCCTCATAGCCCATGGTATCAAAGATATAGAAAACAGGACAAGTAAGATGCTTGTCCCACCTCAACGTGTGCTTATCCATGTCGGTGCAAAGATGAGAGCGCCTGAACTACTGAAAGAGTTACCATTATGCTACGAAATACCTGTTCAATTCGCTGAAGAGATCGGAGCTTTCGATCGAAACGCGCCTCTTGAAAAGTCTGCCATAATCGGTTATGTAGAAGTTGTTGAAATTGTAGAGGATTCAAAGTCACCTTGGGCACAGTATGCGATGGAAGGTGAAAAGCCTTTATATCATTATGTCCTCGCAAATGCCAAACTGTTCAAGCAACCTATCACTAATGTGAAGGGCAGACTCGGAGTATGGGACATTCCTGAGATAACAGAAGACAATATCCCTGAGACAGTTGAAATACCAAAGGTTGAAAGAATCGGATATACATTGATTATACCTTGTGGAGAAACGTTATGGAATGAGGTTTGTGGTTGGGAAAAGGATTCTGAGATCTCAGAATTTGAATTCTTCCTTACTCTGACAAACGAGAACATCAACATTTTGAACCCGGTTGATGAGAGCGGTAATCCAGTTGATCCCAAGACGGTTATCTTCAAATCAAAGAATGGTAAAAGTATAGAAACAGATTTCGTTTCTTCTTGTGTTCAGGAAATGACGTATTCAGACAGTGGCGAACCAATAGAGTATGAGGACGAGGCAGGGAACGAATACGTTGCAATGGAAATTAGTTTTGTGGTAAAGAGAAAATGAAACTTGTTTGAGCTGATTCTAATAATGAAGATTGTAAGCTGGAATGCCAACTGTAAGTTTAGGGAGAAATACACTGAAGTTGAAAAACTCGGTGCTGACATCTATGTGATTCAGGAATGTGAGAATCCGGAAACTTCAAAGAATATAGAATATCGAGAGTTCGTAAAGAATGGTTTTTGGATTGGAGATATTCCATTCAAAGGTCTTATGGTATTTTCACCCAGCCCGGAGGTTAAACTTGAATTACTTAACTGGGGAACACAAAGTTACCGGTTTTTCCTTCCCATCAAAGTAAATGATAGATTTGTTCTTGTAGGAAGCTGGGCTTGCGATCCCTATGTCCAGGAATTTACAGACTTCGTTCACGCTGCAAAAAAGTATCTTGATAAAAATACTATTATCTTGGGAGACTTGAACAGTAATGTAATGTTCGATAAGGATAACTATAAATCCGGCAAGACTCATAGCAAGATTGTTGAGGAGCTTCGATTGATGAATTACATTCTCATGTTCAACGAGTAGATTCTCTTGTACATGAATTATCATACTTAAATCATATCTTGAAATGTTTTCAAATGATGTTAATACAAAATCTTTGGAAATTAAGCTTGAGCTTTATCAACGCAACTTGAAATTTCGTTACTGATATCCTGATAGACTCCTCTCTTTACTTTTAAGAGAGCATCAATCCTATTACGAAAGTACGATATCGAAAGAAAATGTATCATAATAGTAGATTGAATTAAAGCCGTTTCATAGCTGCCGAGGCCTTCTTCAATGCATTTGAGAGCTCAGGACTGATATTCTTGACTCTGAAATTCTTGATGTCGCTGTTAAGTTCATAGAGAGCTGAATAATTTCTGCCCAAAGCAGCTGCCTCCCTTGAAAGTTTTTCAGGCATTGGGATTTAAGATAGTGAAAGACGGTGGAATGGTGGGAATTGGAACGGCCAAGCTAAAGGAAGGCTCTCTTTCATATGTTTCGGTGGTTAAGATAGGCATTAATGAATTTATGAGATATGGGTATCGAAACGAAAAAAAGATTAAGAAAAATTTGCGGGATTTAATTCAATTTGTTAATTTTGAAAAATGATGTGGATTGCTCATTTATGATGAATGTTCAATTTGCAATCAATTGTTGAATATTTTTGGAAATCTAACTAATATAACGATAAAAATGGAAGAAAATCTCGTGAAAACCTGTCTTCACGACCGCCATGTGAAACTTGGGGCCCTGATGTCGCCCTTCGGCGGTTTCGACATGCCCATACAGTATAAGGACATAACGACCGAGCATAACGCGGTGCGTCAGGAAGTGGGTGTTTTCGACGTTAGCCACATGGGCGAGGTACGCGTGACGGGTCCGGACGCCTTCAAATTCGTGCAGCATATCTTTGTCAACGACGTGACCGGCGCTCCTGACGGCCAGATTTTCTACGGAATGATGTGCTACGAAAACGGTGGAACAGTCGATGACCTCCTTGTGTATAAGG
>CAMWLX010000490.1 GCA_947175225.1 uncultured Porphyromonadaceae bacterium | reverse complement strand
CGCTCGAAAACCTGACGAAATATTAATAAAAAAATAAGTTTAAACAACTTCATTAAAAAAAATAGAGAGGTCGGGGCCAACGTAGCCGGGGCGGAAGCCTCCTTCGTCAATTACGATTCGCTGAATCATTATGCCGGGATCTATGCTTCTGATCTTCAGTTTGTGAGACTCAGAAGAGGAGGACAAGGGGAGACTTACCGTGGAGAGGGCAGAATTTCGCAAGACATTTTCTTTCCATTGTTTCGACCACTCTTCGGGGATATATTCCAATATTTGCTCTTCACTGCCATCGACGCTGACACCAAATCGGCATCGTTCGCCATCATAGAGAGGGAAGAATGGGAGATGGAATATCTGTAGGGTCACGCTATCTCCTTTCAAATCATTAAGTTCGTAGACAGCTTCAGGGATCACTGTTCCCTTTGCTTCCTGATGTCCGAGTTTCAGTACGAATCCATCATAGCCTATTCCTTCGACAACATCAGCGTATTTGCCCGTCATGATTTTGCGGAGATCGATAGTGCGGCATTTAATATCCTTTGGATCTACCGAAATTGTAAGCATAAACGACTCCTTCCCTACTTCGGGATTCTTGACAAGATGAGCGTCATTCTGATATTTTGCGCAGAATCCCGGCGCTACATCCATCATACCTCTCCATTTTCCATCGCAAAGAGAATTGTAGGCATCATTCAGGCTGCGGATGCTGTCGGCAGCTTGTTCGGAAAGAAGGGCTGCGTAATTGGCTTTCTTATAATCACCCGTCTCATTAAACTCGCTATTAAGTTGAGCGAAAAGATATTTACGATTCATCATCTCGGAGGCAAAGACAGGATAACCTACCATCTCAAAGAATGGTATGCACAGGGAATCGGGGAGGGTATCCATTATCCTGCGGGTTTTTGAGGCAAGGCGAGAGTAATCATCAATTCTCTTTATAGCATCTGCATAATTACTGAAAGAGAAATCTGTAGGGCCCGTATCGGCACGACGAGGATCGTCCCATTCAAGCTCCCAGCCCATATATTCGGGTTTACGAATCCATGCAAGTCGGTAATATTCATCCAACATTCCCTTGAAATCATCCTTATATTGCTCCCCAAAGATGGCAGCCAGCCATTCCGGTTGATGAGCATTGATATTGGAATAGTCAAAATTGTCAATATCCCATGCCATTTCGAAGAAAGTCTGCATATCGAGTTCTGCAGGCTTGATGTCGCCTACGTTGAGAAGCCAATAGCGGTCGGAACCTGTATTATAAGCTTTCCGCAGTTCATGATACATAAGGGCAGGAGGAGTGGTGCAAAGCCAGAGATAATCGTGGGGAGTTCCTAAGTAAGAGGTATGATAATACACTCCTGAGCCTCCTTTGCGCTTTCTTTCCTCCGGATTTGAAAGACCTTTCATATAGCCGTAGTTGTCATCGGGCCAGACGATTATCACATCATCGGGGATTTTCAGCCCATTACGGTAAAGATCGAGAGTCTCTTTATAAGGCACAAAAATCTGCGGCACTTCATCAGCCGGACAGTCAAATTTTGATGAAAGGAGGTCGCGCTGATAATCTATCACCTGATGCAAGAGATCAAGTTTTTCTTCCAACGGACGGTTTCGGCTCATAGCCTCGTCGTGGAGTCCGCGCATACCTATTGTATAAAGATTTTCGTAGGAAGAAGCTTCATCGAGGCGGTCGCTAAATTTTTTCCGGATAGTTTCTCCATTCAGGCCATAGTCCCATATGCCATCCCTATCCTTATTCCATTCCGACTCCGCTGCATTGTTGAAAAGCATAGGTTCGCAATGAGAAGTTGTGATTATGATGCCATATTGATCAGCTACCACCTTGCTTTCGGGATGAGAGTAGAAAGCACCCGTGCAAGAATGCATCGCAGGGGCAAGCATATTTCCTTTTAGCCTCAGAAGAAGCCGGCAGACTTTCTCGTAGGTATTTGGACCAATATCCTTTATGTCTTTGTCAAGACCCATTGAAGACCATGGAAGCATGCCCCAGTCTTCATCATTGATGAATATTCCCCTATATTTGACAGAAGGAGGAGTGGAAATATAGTCAGCTTTGACACTTATGTCGGGTCGGAAAGGGACGGGGACATCAGCCCACCAGACCCAGGGATTTACACCCAACGATTCGGATAGTGTAAAGATACCATAGGCAGTGCCGCGACGGTCGCTTCCTGCTATTACAAGGAGTTGTTTGCCTTTTTTGTCTTTAACATCACAAATTAAATATCGCTCCCAGCCACCACGGATACTGTCGGCAGGAATCTTGCCGAGTGAAGCGAGTTCATCTATCAGTTTTGATTTTCCAAGAGTTCCTATTATGATTGCATCATGGTTGGGAAGTCTGGAAGAAGTCATGACCTGCGGAGTCTCGCCTGTTACCATGGCAATGTCGCCGGCAAGCATATCGATTGCATTTTTCACGACAGGAAAGTCTTTGCCATCATAGACAATGGGAGTTCCTTTTATCCGGGATGAGCCAATGAGGGGATTTGAGGAGTCAAAGACCCGGATGTTTTCATTTGCATTGCAGACGGAGGGCATGAGGAAAGCGACCACTATCAGCAATAGAGAGGTCAGGATGAAGGGTGGTATTAGATTTCTTTTCATAATCGCTGTTATTTCTTTGCAAAAATACTATTATTTTTTGAATTCCGGGAATGACTCAGAAGGAATTTGATTACGGAACAGCCCAACATTCATAAGATGCTACGGATTTGAATATAAATCGGACGGATTTGAATGTATCGGAAACTAATGCAAAAGAATTTGGGAGGGAATTTTAGAGAAATTTTGGGGATTATGGGTAATTTTGCATTTGAAGTTGTTTAAACTTATTTACGAATTAAAAAAACAATGAAGAGTTAAAATAAAGATTCTTTTTATTAATCTTCCGCCATCTTTTCG
>CAMWLX010000489.1 GCA_947175225.1 uncultured Porphyromonadaceae bacterium | reverse complement strand
CGACCGTCAGGGAGTAATTGCCAAACTCTCCTGTATGGGATACAAAACGACATACTGGAATTTTGACTCATTTAATGTCGGCACTATCCTCATGACTGAACTTCCGATACAGTTGAAGACAGTGAATGTCGAAGGAGACAATGCCACGCTCCTGTCAGACAGAAGCATCTACCGACCCACGCAGCGACAGAAGAATGCATCGCAGACAGCAACCGATCTACTTGTCAGAATGGCTATCCCTCAACTCAATTCGCGGCTCGGATCTTCAGCCGTTGCTACGGCATCGGGACAGCCTGTGGCAGTATATATAGACTATGTGCCTGCAACTGAATCTGACTTAAAAGTGATGAAAGTAACGGATGTTAAGACAGTGGAATATCTTGAATATCCATCTGACCCGAGATTTCAGGGTAACCGCTTTGTTATCAATTTCAGAATGATAAAGTATGAGTATGGAGGTTACGTAAAGGCGCTTGGGGTTGAGAATTTCATTGCAAATTCAGGCTTCGCACAGGCTAATGCAAGATTCGTCAAGAATAAAATGACCTATGACATAATGGGATATGGTTATTATATCTCTAACAATCATGTTGGTGTTGATCAGATAGAGACGTTTCATCTGCCGCAGGAAAACGGAGAGATAAAAAGTTTTCAGAGAGAGTCCTCTACAGAAAGTTCCAAATACCGTAAACAGAATTATGAGGGTAGTTTCAGAGCTCTTTATTCCGGTGACAAGATTACCGCCAATAATCTGATAGCATTCGGTCTTGACCGCATGCCTCATAATGACAATAAAGGCAAGGTTGAATATACAGATGACCTTATGACAAGCGATGAATACTCTTCGGTATCTACCCATAAAGCAAAATATCTGAGCTATTCCGGATATTACTTTTTCAATTTGCCTAAAAACAGTTCTCTATCTGCATCATTAGGCTATTCCTATTCCTATACAAAGCAGGGTTCAAGCTATATTGAATCACAGCTATCTACCATATATAACGCTGCCGATGATAATACCCATGAAGGGAATGCAGTTCTGACTTATAATCATACTTTTTCTGATAAGCATTCATTTATGGCACACGTCCAGGGTATTTATGAGCATAACAGAACGAACTATAGCGGGTCGGTAAATTCGTTGGATAACTCTACGACTGAATTTGAACAGATCGGTGCATCTTATAACTTTTCTTCAGCAAAAATATCCGCTTCCTTAGGGTTCGGCTGGAACTGGTTGTCAACTCGATTAAACGACAATATTTCCGATTCCAATTATCCCTACGTTGACGCCTCTGTTAGATGTGTCCCCAATACAAGGAACTCTTTGGGTGCAATATTTCACTATTCGGTGTGGCCTCCATCTTCCAATTATAAAAGCGAAAATATCATTCATATCTCTCCTTTTCTCTGGCATACAGGGAACCCCCTCTTAAAATCACATCGAAGTTATGATATAGGGATCAATTACACATTTATTCCCTCAAATAAATTCAATATGACCTTGTTTGCTAATGCATGGCTTGTAGGAAATCGGGCAGCCTTTGTATATCAGGCAACTCCAGATGGAATCGTGCGAACTATCCAACAGCCTATCGGAACATTCCGCCATTATAATTATGGCGTGAATCCTTCTACTAACTTATTGGAGGGGAAATTATACTTATCCGGTCAACTGGCGTATCTATATGTTCAAAATGGTAAGCCGTACAATATCAACCATTCAAGTTTAAGTTATTATTTACAAGCTCTGTACTATCTTGGAAATTTTAATTTTGCATTGTCTTACCAATCAGCGAATGCGACGGATAATTATGACTCAATGTCAGGTTTATGGACACGGAATAAGGATGTTTTCGTTATTCAAGGAGGCTGGAGCAACGGAAGTTGGAATATCATTTTGACAGCACAAAATATTCAGCGTTGGAACTGGCGAGCATCACACGACACAATGAGCAGTACCAGTTACTCTGTTAGCAAATGGACGAGCAATGTATCTCGTCATGCATTTGTGCAGTTGTCTGCAACGTATACTTTTGGATTTGGTAAGAAAATCAATAATAACGATGATATTTCAAAACAATCAGGTGCCTCATCAGGCATATTAAAATAAATCTGTTTTTAGGCGCTTAATAGTAAATTAAGAACCCAAATATTCATACAACAAACGAAGTCTCTGGTAGGAATGCCGGGACTTCATCATTTTACATAGAAATTCTTGTTCCTGACATTCTGGTGTCAAGATCATCATAGGGGGATTTTATGGAGTTAACCACCGATGACAAACAGTTCATCAACGATGTCAAGGCGATAGTTTATAAAGCCAAAGAAAAAGCGTATCAGGCAGCTGATATTTATCAGGTAATAAGCAATTGGCTTTTAGGTAGGCGAATTGTAGAGCAAGAACAGCACGGAAAAACTCGTGCTGAATACGGTAAACGAGTCATTGAACTTGCGTCAGAAGCCTTGACCGATGAATTCGGGAAGGGGTATTCAGCTTCCACTCTTCGTAATTATCGAAAATTCTATTTGTCTTTCAAGGGATTGCAAATTCAGCAAGCAATGCTTGCTGAATTTAATGAGTGCTGTATGAATCAACAAGCAGTGCTTGCTGATTCATTGCCGTCAAACAACAAAGAAGAAAGTGTCTACCCAATGCCTTTAAATCTTTCATGGATGCACTATGAGCGACTTATGAGAGTTAAGAATGAGAATGAACGAGATTGGTATTTGAGAGAGGCATCTGCGGAGAATTGGAGTTATCCGTCAACAGAGGATTAAGACCGATATGGGAGAATATTATATCGATCTGGTATTCTACAACTATATTCTCAAATGTTTTCTTCTTATTAATCTTTTATGTTGTGCACAACATAACAGGTCTAATGTTGCGTAGTCAGTTATGTTGGCATTCAGCATTAAACATCTGTTAT
>CAMWLX010000488.1 GCA_947175225.1 uncultured Porphyromonadaceae bacterium | reverse complement strand
AATTTAATCGGCTAATCGAGAAGCTACTATATCGTCGGCGCACTTTCGTTTCATGACTTTGGCGATTCGCTTTGTGAAGAAGCCTAAGGTTTCGAGAAAAAGGATTTAATCACTAACTCATACATTTCTCCGAGGGGATTTTTGTATGTGGGCTTTTGCTTCAGGCGATGTTTGCAGTTCGAGGGTTTACGACAATTAGAAATATGGTTTTTCAGCTAACTAAGAATAGAGAGGGGAGAGGCTTATTTATTGGGGAATTTCGGGTCGATCTTTAAGTTGACCATTCCTTCGTACCATTCTGCTCTCTTTTCCGGTATAGACTGTATAAACGGTAAGATATCATCTCCATAAGCCCGACATGAATAGAAACTTAAGACTGAGGCTCTCTTACCGTTAATTGTCATTTGCTTATAGTAATGCACATCAACTTCAGCGAGATTCATCAAGCTGTCAGTGCTGTCGGCCACAATAAATTCAAGGATGTAGTCATTTTCCCTCTTGACGACCATATAATTGGTAACCGGATCTGTTTTCTTGCGTTGTTCCAATTCCGCAATTTTTGCCTGGATTGCTTCCAGTGGTGTTCTATCCCAAAAGATAATACTAACGGTAAACATCTGGTTATAGTGCTCGAGGGTTTCACCTTTTGGGAGATATTCCTGGAGAAAATGTTTTTCATACTGTTGGCCACTCCATGCAAGTGTGTATTCAGTTCCACAGTATTTGATTGGATTACCTACACTAAAGTATTCAATGGGTGATTGGGCACACAAGCTCATATAACTCAACAGAGAGATAATAATGGAAATAACAACTTTCATCTTAGACTGATTTAAATTTAACACAGGTAATCAAAGGGCCATCTCCGCCTACTGTTACATAATATCAAATATTCATTATTCAATCCATCGGGTCGTTAGTTCGGGGTGTAAAATAAATTTTCCGTTTTCTTTCACATACCATAATACATCACCCGTGCACCAGCTCGTCCTTCTTTCTACAGCGATTAAATTGTTGGCATAGCAAATACCGGTTATAATCGGGAAAGTAGTAAACCACCAGTAACCACCCCAATGGCCATAATCCACCGGGATATATTTCTTTAACCTTTTGACATTCTTCTTATTGATCTCACCAAACCCATCGCCATCCTTTAAGCCGCCGGCAAATGATGCCAACTTTTTGTATATCTCTGAAGTCAAATACAATCCACTACCGGGTAGAGGAGGCGTAACCGAATCGGTGATATAATCTGCGCCACTCTGTTCGAGTAAAAAATGAGGATCTCCAAAGGAAAGTCTTACCTTCGCAGTGTCGGCGTCTACTTTATACCTATCCACTTTGATTTTTTGACGTATGACATTGTATTTAGCGCCTTTGGCTTTGCGCCCATCAATTGTCGAATTTATACCATTAGACCTTATAATATCCACCAATACACTGTCTGAGATAGTAGCATTCTGGGCAATGCTATCCGAATACTTTTTCCAGCCCAAGAAAAAAATCTCCAGATTTGTCTTTGTCAGTTCAGGATATTTCGCAAGAAAATCCTGGCTATGACATAAGAACGTGACCATGACAAACAATAATGATAAACCCCGGCTACGCATACACATTGAATTTAAAATTTATAAAAAGACAGGAAGCGAAAATCCACCTGCAAATTCAAAATTAATTAATATATTTGAAAACATCAACAGACACCCCCCAAAAATACCCCCTCACCTCAACATCCGACCACCGTTAAGAATGAAGCCATTACAGTCAATAATATAGATCAAAGTTCCTTGATACCGATGTTTTTGAAGTATTAGTAGGTGGAATCGTAGAATGATGGATGTCGTGTCGGATCCTCGGGGAAGCCTTCTGGAGTAGTTCTGGCGTTGCCTTCGGGGATACATACAACTACGCCTTGGCGCGCACGGGTGAGGAGCACTCGATATGCATTGAGCATGTATTTCTGCGCCTCAAAATTCTTTTCGGGTATCCATTGGGTTTTGCCGTTGAATTTCCAGAACGTCCATTTCCCGTTTTCAAAGCGCATGTCCGCATCCCAGAGCACGCATGCAAAGTCTACCTCTAAGCCCTGGACTTGAATTTCGGTGGCCGCTTCTTCGAGATAGTTAGATGATCGCACATCAGTTTTATCTTCCAGAAACCAGTGTACGGCGTTATCATCATTTTGAGGAAGAACATGAACTGCCAGGGGCTTAAACCGGGCAGAAACTTTTGAAATTAGAATTCCGGTTTTTTGCGAGCCTCTTGCTTGTTGTCTAAGCCACCGACGAGCGTTGTCCATGTTGCGAGTGAGCACTATTGGATAACCATGGCTGACTACATCCTCATACAACTCCATTGCATCCGGCTTAATCGATAAGAGGGAGTGTACGAATGCGGACAATCGTTCAGCTCTGAACGAACGAAGACTCACGCCAAGATGTAGCTTATCCGAGAAAATGACATTCGGATTCTTCTCAAGAAGCTCTCCCAGTTTCCCTTCCGCATATTCCGGCTCGGTTAATTTATCTGATATGTATACGTTCCAATGAGGGAAGTGCTCATTAAGAGCGTTTATCCATTCAGAAATCCCTGCTTCGCCAGTATTTATTTCCTGTCCGCCTCCTATTAGGCACACGATGGTTGCCCAGTCTTCCCGCTGGTCGAGAGACCATATCAGAAACGCAGCCTCCGACATCGGGAAGTTTGTAACCTTAAGCTTGTTCCCATACGTTCCTCCTCGTTTGAGGTAGTCCGCAATACGTTTATGAGTCCATGCGCGTTGTGCTTCATCGAATATCGCTACATGTTCAACTTCGCCATAGCCGCTTTGTTGCAGTCTCACGGCTTTATCAGGATCAATTTCCAATACACCGTTTACAACCGGATTTTTAATCTTGGCGAGCATATTGTCTCGTGAACGATGCATGATCTGGT
>CAMWLX010000487.1 GCA_947175225.1 uncultured Porphyromonadaceae bacterium | reverse complement strand
CTGTAAAGATGATTCTGATAAAGGCATTTCTGTAAAGATGATTAATACTTTGGCCGGGTTTCACGCAGAGTCCCCCGGACTCTGTCGCGCCTTCGCATTGAAGGAATGAGTGAGACATTCTGAGGGCTTCGCGACAGTAAATGACGCACTCGGAGAGTGCTAACTACTTTGCTTGAATTGGCAGGTATCTAAGAAGCTTTCCTTTCCATAGCCGTTTTCGTGGGGGTGGGGAATGGAGTGCAGGGCGTCGAGAGGCTGGGAACGGAAAGGTATATATGACTATAGGAGTTGTGAAAATCGAGACTATAGGCTATAATATGCTTAAAGACTTTGCAGAAATAGCGAAAATTGATTATCTTTGCAGTTAACTTCAAAAATACTGATTATGGAAGAGTCAATATATGCTATCGGTCAACAGGATTTTAAGATATTGCGAGAAGAAGGAGCAATATATGTAGACAAAACTGCTTTCGTAGAGAGAATAGCGAAAAGTAAAATTCATTACTATTTTCTTGCAAGACCAAGACGGTTTGGCAAAAGTCTCTTTCTGTCTACTCTTCAGTATTTTTATGAAGGGAAGAAAGAACTATTCAAAGGTCTCCACATTGATTCTTCTGATTGGGAATGGGCATCTTACCCAGTTCTTCGTCTTGATCTTAATATAAATAAATATGAAGAACCAGGACTTCTTGATAAAATTCTTGATGGTCTCTTCTCAGAATGGGAGCTGAAATATAATGTCAAGACAATAGCAAATGAATTATCTTCAAGATTCAGAAATATTATCGCATCAGCTCACAAACAGACCGGACATCAGGTTGTCATACTCATAGATGAATACGATAAACCACTTGTAGGGAATCTCAATAAATCAAAGCATTTCGAACACTATCGTGCGAAGTTAGCTTCCATCTACTCAAATTTCAAGAGTTCAGCAGAACATATACAACTTGTATTTCTTACGGGTGTGAGTCGATTCAGCAAACTAAGTGTATTTTCTGATCTTAATAATCTCAAGGACATTACTTTCTCAGATGACTATGCCGACATCTGCGGAATTACGGAAAAGGAATTTCTTGAAGGATTTGAGTGCGGAATTTCTAAGTTTGCGAAATTAAATGAGTTATCGTTCGATCAAGCTTTTCGTCTTTTGAAGAAAAGCTATGACGGCTATCGATTTGCACTCAGAGGAAGTGAAATATATAATCCATGGTCTCTATTGAATGCGATGAACGACTCGAAGATTGAAGACTACTGGAATGAAACGGGTACTCCTACCCTTTTGGCAGAAGTCTTGAAGAATGTAAATGCTGATCTGGAAAAGACATTCAATACCTATTGTACTGAATCAGATCTTAAGGGATTGGACCTTATGAATCCAAATCCCATTGCACTCCTTTACCAGACGGGGTATCTAACTATTAAAAGTTTTCACCCAAAGATAAAGAGATATAAGTTAGGGATACCCAACAATGAAGTAAAAAAAGGATTTTTCGACATACTACTGCCCCAATATGTAAAAAGCAAAGGTCGAGAACCAAAGCAGGTTATTTCCGATATGGTAATGCATTTCATACTTGGCGAGGCTGATGAGGCGATGAAATGCATGCAGGCGTATTTTGCAGGCATTCATTTCAAGATGAAGATGGATAACGAAAACAATTTCCACAATGCCTTCTTTCTATTGATGGATCTTATTGGACTTGATACAGAGGCTGAGTCAGCAACATCTGACGGAAGCATAGATATAACCGTCAAGACAGAAGACTACATCTATGTGATCGAACTCAAATATGATGGCTCAGCAGAAAAGGCACTTCAACAAATTGAAGATAAGAACTACACCAGAAAATTTCAGGCGGATCCACGACAAACCATTTGCATTGGCGTCAACTTCTCATCCAAGACCCGCTGTATCGAAGAGTGGACGATACAGTGAGACTTAATAGTGATAAGACTTTAATTCTCATGTTTAGAATACTAAGGTGCAGATATTAAATGCTTTGAGTAACGACGTATTGAGGTTATAGGGAGCTCGATATATGAGATGATCCATTTTAGGGAAATGTTTTTACGATAATTTTAGTATTTTGGAC
Organism: uncultured Porphyromonadaceae bacterium; assembly: GCA_947175225.1. GTDB lineage: Bacteria > Bacteroidota > Bacteroidia > Bacteroidales > Muribaculaceae > Lepagella. Next base: position 844 of record CAMWLX010000487.1, on the reverse strand, counting down.
AAGATAATTATACATATTCGGCCTGTTGTATGGACGGAGGGTGAGATATATGGTCTACGTATCCGAGTTTCGGGAGAGAACCCGGAAGTAAGAATAGACTGGGGAGACAGTTGTGTAAAATCTTTCTATGGGAATGAAATTGAAGAATATCATACATATCCCAAGAAGGAATTTCTTCAATTCAAAGTTGAGGTAGCAGTCATTTCCGGCGAAGTTGAATTCATAGATCCTTGTGGAGGAGAGTGTGACATTGATGTAATCGATTTCAGCGATGCTCCTTCCATCAAAGAGATATCGGTTGAGAATTGTCAAAACATGATACTGGATAACCCTAATCTTGAAAAACTCTCAGTAAGGATATTTAATGGGAGTAACTTCGACCTCAGTAAGTGTCCTAATATGAGGCAGCTTTCATTTGAGGGTGGGATCAATATGACGGAGATCGATCTTTCCGGTTGTCGGAGGCTTGAACGGCTTGACGTGGATGGCTCATGGCAGAATCCGAAATTTTCGAAGATAGTGATTGCGAATGATGCTCCTTTGAAATATGTAAGGTTGTCTTCCGTGAATTTATCAAGAGGAAACGTGCAGTATATCCAAAATCTCATTACCAAGAATAAAGGAGAGGTATATTATGCTTAATATCTTACATCAAAGGAGTCAGAAAGAATTGTAATAAAAGCTGTAGTTGGAATTATAAAGTTATTATCAAGTTAATAAACAGACAGTTATTAGATTTTTTTTGTAAGAAAATTTATACCTTTGCATCGAGTTATATTGTCGATTGTAAGGCTCATACCATGCCTTAAGGTATATAAAAAAAAGAAATTCAAAGATATGGTAG
>CAMWLX010000486.1 GCA_947175225.1 uncultured Porphyromonadaceae bacterium | reverse complement strand
GTCTCTTCAAGCCATTTGAACATTGCGTTCCACTGCTCTTTATTTTTTGAGTACTGCTCGTAGAAGTCGACGGCGTTTACCGATTCGTGGGGGTCAGCTTTTTCGAACCCGTTTCTCCACGCCCCGGATTCTACCCAGTCGGAGCATTGCTCTGCTTTTGCTGTGTCGTCGCATTGGCGAGTGTAGATGCCCTCTGCCATTGCGATGGCAGGAGACGAAGCCAGCAGGAGAGATAGGAATAAGGTCTTTAGTCTCATAATGAGTAAATATTTGGTTAGCCTTCGGTGTGGAAGTTTGTGAATTTTCCTACTTCTTGCGATGGGATTTCGGCTTCTGCTGCCTTGATGGCTTTGATTAGGAAAGCCATGTTTCTTCCAAGGTTGCGCATAGTCTGAAGTCCTTCGAGATCAGCCTCCACATCTTCAGCTGTGAATCCATGCACTTCATTCCAATAAGTGCTGGAGACGATAGGCATGGAGCAGATGGTGAAATATTTGTTGATTTCGTCGAAAGCGGAAGTAGATCCGGCGCGGCGTGAAGAGACTACGGCGGCTCCAACTTTCATTGTCTTGCTGAATACGCCCGATGTGCTATAGAAAAGACGGTCCATGAAAGCGAGGAGTTGTCCGTTGGCGCCTGCATAGTAGACAGGGCTTCCTACGAGTAGTCCGTCGGCTTCTGCAAATTTGGGAGCGATCTCATTGACCATATCGTTGAAGACGCAACGGCCGTGTGATCTGCAGAAATTGCAGCTGATGCAGCCTCGTATATCTTTTGTGCCGATGTTGACACGTTCTGTCTCTACTCCGCAAGCGTGGAGTGTTTCTTCTACTTCGCGAAGTCCGCGATCAGTGCAGCCGGTAGGATGGGGGCTGCCGTTGATAACAAGTACTTTCATAGTCTATGGTTTAATCATTAATTAAATAGAGTTTAATTTTGTTGGGTAATATTCAAGGAGCGAAGGAAAGGGATGAGCTCTTGGGTCATGCGATTGGTTTGTGATGCTGATGGATGGTAGTCAGCTCCGTAGCCCAGTTCGCCGGTTTGTGGCGACATGTCGAAGCGATAGGTGTTGGAGTCTTCAGCTGAGAGTTTGTCAAGCACATGTTTTACGTCTGTGAGAGCCTTCCCATTCAGCATCGGACCGGTCAGAAGGACTATCTTGGCGTTTGGATGAAGTTCACGAAGATAGTTCAGGAAGTCGCGGTAGCGTTGCTCGTAGAGGGAGATGTCATATCTGTTTTCTGAAGTGTCGTTTGTGCCGAGATTGATACAGATGATATCCGGATGGAATTGTGTGTGGTCCCAGAGATGATCATGATTGTAGATCATTGTATAGTCGTATTCAAGGGGTAGGGTTTTAGTGTCTCCTCCCTTCCTTCCTCCATAATTGCGGTAGATGCCGATACCGGACCGAGCTACTATATTGAAGTCAGCATTGAGGGCGAGTGCCGTTTGATATGCGTAGCTCTTGGTGTGGTTTTCAGTGTCGTATGAGAACCCGGTTTTTGGATCGTTAGCCTCAATGCCGTAGCCGCAGGTGATTGAATTGCCGATGAATTCAATTTTCAATTCCGGTTTTTCATCTGGAGTCAATGGTTTGCCATTTATAGAGAAGGAACGGAAACTTGGATTGAACTCAAAGCCTTCTATTGCATATGTTACCCTTACATTATGGATAGAATCTTTCAGGTTTTCTGCTAATGTGAGGATAGAGTCTGTTGGGGTAAACATGATTGTTTTTGGCTCTTGATTATCTATTTCCACTACAAATTTCCCACTTCCCGGAGAAGTTTCCATTCTGATGCCTGTTCCTTTGAATTTAAGTATTGCCGATGTGCCTGGATAGTTGAAATTTCCATGACCATTTTCGTCCCAATATATGCGTCCCATATAATTAATATTGGGGTCGTTGGCAGGGATTATTGTCTCAGATTGCTTTTGGCTGCATGAGAGAAGCCCTATGCTAAGAGCGAGAGAGAGGAGTGATGTTGATTTGGTTATCATGAGTTTAGATTAGTTTGTATTTGGTCCTTGAGATAGTATTGCCCCATATTTTTGGTGATTGTTCCATATTGTGCGCTATGTGTGGGACAGACATGGTAGCAGGCACAACAACTTGTGCAGTCGTTTCCCCACTGTGGACGCCCACCGGCAATAGAAATATTTCCGACCGGACATGCATTGGCGCATTTCCCACATCCGATGCATGCATCTGTCCAATGCCATTTTTTTGTATTGACTCCCCATTTCTTGAAAAGAGGATATACGATAGATGTTTTAAGTTTCGGAAATGGTCCGAGATGGACATCGTCTTCTTCTGCTTTGGAATTGACCTTTTCAGCTATTGAATTGATCTTTCCTACAGATTCTTTTAGCTTTTTTTCTTCAATGTCTTTAGGGTCAGTGCCAAATCCGGGCAAGAGGACGTATACGTTAGGCATTATCAGGCTCCAGGAAGCTGAAAGTTTAATTCCCTTTTTTGTTAGAGCTTTTCTCAGCATCTCGACAGCCATGCCGGTTTCATCTCCACAAGTGGCAACACACCATATAAATAATGAATCGGCATTAATATTTGATACCATTAGCTCAGGAAGACGCTCGATGAAGTCAAGCACGATGGGAGGCACTCCCCATGCATATACAGGGAAGACAAAACCTATGGATTTGTCTTTATTAGGGTCTATTGCCTGAGTGTAAGGATCTGTATCAGGAATAAACCTGACATCCTCTCCCGTCAGTGAGCCGAGCCGCATGGCAGCGTAGCGAGAATTGTGTGTCCCTGAGAAATAATAGATCATAACTTCATTGGTGGGTGTTCAAACTGCAAAAATACAAAAATATTCTTACATAGAGCTTCCAAATCTCATTTTTTATGAGATTTGGAAGTTATTGAAGTTGTTTCGACTTATTTTTTTATTAAGATTTCGTCAGCTTTGCGAGC
>CAMWLX010000485.1 GCA_947175225.1 uncultured Porphyromonadaceae bacterium | reverse complement strand
CTGCTAAGGCTCAGCAGGCAGTGGCTGACTCTGTGACTGCCTTCATCGAGATGTATAATAAAAAGCATGGCTACGACGCTATCTTCAACAAGGCTGCTGCATTGCACTTTAATCCGGCTCTCGACATCACCGACGAAATCGTGGAAGGCCTGAATGCAAGATATAATAAGATTAAAAAGTAATTTAAAAATATGAGAAGACGTCTGTGTAGATATATTGCTGTTGCTATGGCAATGCTTGCCATCTCAATGCCGCTTTCTTCCTTTGCTAAAGGATGGGAGGCGGTGCGCACCGACGTCTCAGGACTCAACTCTGTGGCTCATGATAACGATGTGGAGATTCGTGTCTCGCCGGGGCATGTGGTGGTTGTCGCAGCACAGCCCGTACAAATAAAGGTATTCACTATACTTGGTCAAGTAGTCAGCAGCGAGACGCTTCCGGCCGGTGCCAATCGCCTCCCACTTTCACATGGAGTATATATAGTAAAGGTAGGCGACCTCACATGCAAGATTGCCGTCTGATCACAAGTTGTGCCCACTCAACTTAAATAATAATAATTATGGAAATCGATTGGAAAAATCTTCCCTTCGGATATGTAAAGACCAACTACAATGTTCGTTGCACTTTCAGCGACGGCAAATGGGGTCCGATTGAAGTATCAGACTCTGAATACATACCAATGCATATGGCTGCAGCCTGCCTTCACTATGGCCAGGAGGCTTTTGAAGGTCTGAAGGCTTTCAGAGGTGTGGATGGTAAAGTCAGAGTTTTCCGTATGGATGAGAATGCTGAGCGTTTCCGCCGTTCGGCTGAAGGAATAATGATGGAGCCCCTTCCTGTGGATATTTTCTGTGAGATGGTGCGCAAGGTGGTTGCTCTCAATATGGAGTTCGTGCCTCCTTATGGTACAGGAGCAAGCCTCTACATCCGTCCGCTTGAGATTGGCATTTCTCCTCAGGTTGGTGTTAAGCCCTCCAAGGATTATATGGTTGTGATGTTTGTCACTCCTGTAGGTCCTTATTTCAAGACCGGCTTCAACCCGACAAAGGTGTGCATGAGCAGAAACTATGACCGTGTTGCGCCTCTTGGCACAGGTGCATTTAAGATTGGTGGCAATTACGCAGCTTCTCTAAAGGCTGGCGAACTTGCCCACGACATGGGATACTCCGTGATGCTCTATATAGATCCGAAAGACAAGAAGTATTTCGATGAGTGTGGAGCAGCCAACTTCTTTGGCATCAAAGGTAACAGCTACGTGACTCCCGCATCAGATTCTATCCTCCCTTCCATCACCAACAAGAGCATCTGCCAGCTTGCTGAAGATCTCGGCATGACTGTAGAGCGTCGTCACATCCCGGTTGAGGAACTTGAGACATTCGATGAAGTTGGTGCTTGTGGCACTGCAGCTGTCATTTCCCCAATTGGTCTCATCGATGACATCGATACCGGTAAAAGCTACAAGTTTGGCGACGGAACTCCGGGCGAGAAATCAACAATCCTCTACAACAAGCTCCGTGCTATTCAGCTCGGCGAAGAAGCCGACCCACACGGCTGGGTAGAAATCATTGAAGAAAACTAAAGTAGTAAGCGCACTCCGTGCGCGTCCCCGCGAGTATAGGGAAATATGTATTTGTAGGGTGACATAAGGCGTGTATTATGAATTATACATATATATTAAGTAAATACTACGAGGAGGGCTCAGCCCTCCTCGATTTGCTTTTGACCCATTCTGAAATGGTAGCTCATAAGGCTCTCACGGTGGCAGAGGCGGCAAAGCTGAATATTGACCGGGAGTTTGTATTTAATGCCGCTATGCTTCATGATGTTGGCATTTTCCGTTGCAACGCCTCCGGCATTTATTGCTATGGAGACGAGCCATATATTCGCCATGGAATCATAGGCGGGGAATTATTGAGAAAGGAATGTGCTGATGAGGTTTATGCTCGAGTGTGTGAGAGGCATACCGGCTCCGGTCTCACTGCAAAAGAAATAGCGGAAACGGGCATGCCGCTTCCGCATATGGATTTTCTTCCGGAGACATTGGAAGAGAAACTGATTTGCTACGCTGATAAATTCTTCAGCAAATCCGGCGATCCACGCGAGGAGAAATCTTTAGATCGTGTGAGAAAGTCAATGGCAAAGTTTGGTGCTGATTCGCTCGAACGATTTGATGCCATGCACCATCTTTTTACTCCTGTCTGAGCTTTTTCTCATGCATGACACACCAATCAGCTATCACACACTCTCCGCATTTAGGATTTCGAGCTGTGCAGACATAGCGGCCATGGAGTATAAGCCAGTGATGGGCATTTGAGAGTTTTTCTTCCGGAATATTCTTGACAAGTTCCTTTTCTGTAGCTAATGGAGAAGGGGAGTTATTGGTGAAACCGATGCGATTGCATACGCGGAATACATGGGTATCGACAGGCATCGCAGCTTTCCCCCACACCACTGCAAGCATCACATTAGCCGTTTTCCTACCTACTCCGGGCAACTTCATCAGATTGTCGATGTCGGATGGCATTTCTGAATTGAAATCTTCCACGAGCATACGCGCTGCCTTCAGAAGGTGGCGCGTCTTATTGTTAGGGAAAGTGACGCTTTTTATGAAAGGGAACACCTCTTCTTCTGTGGCGGCAGCCAAAGAGGCAGGATCGGGGAAAGCCTCGAATAGTGCCGGAGTGACCATATTGACCCTCTTGTCGGTGCATTGCGCCGACAAGATCACTGCTAAAAGCAGATGAAACGGAGAGTCGTAGTGCAACTCCGTCTTAGGTTCCGGCATTATCTCCTCAAATGTAGAGATAATCCTATCATATCTCTCCTTCTTCCTCATTTGCGTTTTCCGTTTTGCGTAGTGCGTTTCGCGTAATATGATGTACGTTAATTATGAATTATGCATTATGCATTATGCATTAAGGTTAGTGCGCTGCCACAAACTCATCAAGGA
>CAMWLX010000484.1 GCA_947175225.1 uncultured Porphyromonadaceae bacterium | reverse complement strand
TATATAGCAAAAACCGTGCCATTTATTATACTTTTAATTTGATAATCTACTTAACATTAAATAGAGAAGTTGTGTCTGGGAGGAGGGATGATTATCTTATTAGGCCAAAGCGTTAGCTTGGGTAGGCTAAATTCCTACCAGAATTGATGCTGGAAAGGTCGTGCATTTTCCGATTACCTACCCTTAATTTTAACGATTACTTAAAAGATTATGATCAGGAAGGGAGCTATGGGTTTCAAGAAAATCCCTAATTGCGAAAAGCGGTATATTGCTCATCCAGTCTTGGTGAACATAGCCTTTCATTGAAGTTCGGTAGCCCCTCATTCCGCTTCCCGAATTGTCAATGGTTACGAATTGCCGTAGTGATTTGGATTTTACGTTTTCCTCCGCCTTCACTTCAAGAGGCATGATTTCAGATCCGCATTGCACTATGAAGTCGATTTCCAGACTTGAATTGTCTTTTAAATAATATCCAATGACCGTATTTGGTATGGTTTTAATCTGAGTCAGGACATAGTTTTCAGTGAAAGCTCCCTTGAACTCGGTAAATACAGTGTTTCCAATAAGCATGAGTGAGGCCGGAACCTCAGCCATTGCTGCCAAAAGCCCAACATCCAGCAGAAAAAGCTTAAAGGTATCCTTTTCTTCATAAAATTTAAGTGGTATAGCAGCTTTTGTTACTCGGCAAACTTTATAAACAAGACCTGCATTTACCAGCCATTGAATAGCCTGTTCGTATTCTGAGGCTCGCGCCCCCTTCTTTATTGCACCAAAAATAAACTTCTTGTTTTCGCGTGCAAGCTGTGAGGATATCGATTCAAACACCATACGAGCTTTCAAAGTGTCTTTTCCGGCGTGCTTTGCTATATCTGCATCATAGGCTGAAAGTATGGCATGTTGGATTACCCTGACTGATACGGGATTTTTGTTTTCAATGAAATCAAGCACAGCTTCCGGCATGCCCCCTACGAAATAATACTGTCGCAAGAGATCAGTAAAACTTGGCAGTAGACTATTTATAGTCTCTTCAGTATCTTTCCTCCTTAGAAGCTCTGCTTTTGAGTTTTCTCCTAAAGCCTCAAGAAACTCGTCGAAAGTCATGGGATATAGATGCATTATATCCACTTTCCCAGTAGGGAAAGGGATTCCATCCATATTCATAACTCCTAACAGAGATCCGGCAGCCGCTACATGGATGTCGGGGGCATCCTCGCAAAAATATTTCAGTGCTGCTACAACCTCAGGGATGTCTTGCACTTCATCAAAGAAAATGAATGTCTTGCTTGGGCGTATTTCCTGATTAGCTATCGACGAGATTCCGAGCAAGATACGACTGATCTCAACATTGCCACTCATGAGTGATTTTAACTGCTCGTTTTTGTAGCAGTTTATGTAGATCATCTCCTCAAACTCATTCTGACCGAATTCCTTGAGGATATATGTTTTTCCTACCTGCCGTGCTCCATATAGCATCAATGGTTTGCGGCGGGGAGAATACTTCCATTTCAGTAGGTCATCGTATATATATCTTTTCATATCTGCAAAATTACTAAAAAATAATCAGATATACAAATTTATTACATTTTTATGGGGGAATAATTGCAGGGTAGCTACATTTTTATGGGGGAATAATTGCAGGGTAGCTACATTTTTATGGGGGAATAATTGTGGTGTAACTACATTTTTTGTGGGGAATAATAGTGGTATGTAGAAAAGCCGGTATGCCAACAATGGATATCCGATACATATTTTCAAGCAAGGAGAGCGTTATGTCTGGCGAGGAAGGGAGGGCAATTGTTTGGATATAACAGAGTGTTTTGTCAAGGCGTAAGGGGTTTATTGCGGCACAAGTGCCGCATCGGAGAACAAACCTTATCTTTGATTTCGATTGTATGTCTCTGTTGGAAAATTGGCGCTGTTTTCTGATATGTCCAAATTTTTCACTAATTTTGCAGTCATGAATCAGAGCATAAAAAATAGTGATATTCGGGTGGCTCATGTGGCGCTATTGCTGGCTAACATAGGATGGGGTGTGATTGCCCCGGTGTCGAAGATGGTGCTTCTTTCAGGTACTATAACTTCGCTTGCGTTATCGGGCATACGCATTACGGGTGGAGCTTTGCTGTTCCTTATATTCACGTGGATTCTGCCCAAATCATTCGAGACAAGGCAGCGTATAGATCGTAAAGACATTTGGAAACTGATACTCTGCGCGACATTGATCATAAGTGCAAACCAAGGGCTATATATAATTGGAGTCGGACTGACAGATCCTGTCGATTCTGCAGTGATGTGTTCCTTGACTCCTGTACTCACTATGCTGCTTGCCGCGATATTCCTTCATTTCAAGATGACTTGGCTTAAGGTCGGGGGAGTGCTGATGGGATTGGCTGGTGTAATAATACTTGTATCCGGTTCGTCAGAGAGCGCAATAGCTGTCAATCCCGTATTGGGCAATCTCCTTTGCTTGGGAGCCCAGCTATGCGCAGCCATATATTATGTTGGATTTGAAGGGATCATCAAGAAATATTCCCCCTACGTTCTGATGAAATGGATGTTTTTCATTTCGGTTCTCACGTATGTTCCATTCTGTTTGCCCGACATGCTGAAGATAGACTATACAGCATTGCCATGGGAGATTTGGGGAGGCTTGGCATTTATCATCACAATACCTACTTTTTTCGGGTATCTTATGATTCCATTAGCGCAGCGAAGTTTGAAGCCGACTGTAGTCAGTGCATATAGTTATTTGCAGCCGGTTTTTGCAGCAATTGTTGCTGTCATGATGTCGGTTGGTGACTTTGGATGGATGAAGGTGGCTGCCACTGCATTGATATTTGTAGGGATTTATTTTGTGAATAAATCATCCTATTAGTAGTCAAATAGAGTACACCTAATATTGAAGTTGTTTAAACTTATTTACGAATTGAAAAATTTACAATGAAGAGTTAAAC
>CAMWLX010000483.1 GCA_947175225.1 uncultured Porphyromonadaceae bacterium | reverse complement strand
GTATACTTCATGACCCGAAGAGGTTTTCCAGCTTGTAGCAATGTCTCTCCAAGATAATTTACTGTATCGGCAAACGCAGAAAATACGACAATTTTTCGTTTAGGATCTTTCCTTCTGTGTTCTGCAAGAAGGCGTTTAAATTCATCAAGTTTGGGGTCAAATTTAATTTGGTCATCTTTACCAAACCATTCCTCTCTTATTCTTTTTAAAAGGGCGATGTCAGATTTTACATCCTCAATGAATTCATCGGAAATAAAACGACGAGGTATCGTAAAAAGACCCTTCTGCTCATAAAGTTCGAAGGCATCATATATTTCTTTAACACCATCATCGGTAATCTCATAAAAGTCATCAACATCGGGAAGTCCTCCTTTTTTGAACACAGGAATTTCACCGGACTTCTCTATCCACGTCAAAAGATTTTCTGCCGATTTAATCATAAATCCGAGCGATTGACGAAAAGCATACACAGAACTTTCAAAACGCTGCACTAATAGTTTGCGCATAAACGATGAAACGTTCTGTTGTCGCCCAACAAGCATGCGATACTCAACACCAGTACGTTTTTCCAGATACTTTGTAAGTTCCTCAATCTTATCTTTTATAGCATAGGCCACGGGTTGGTATCGCGCTGATTTGAAGCGTATGATACCATCGTTCTTAGGCTCCGACTCTGCAATTAAATCAAGAGTACGCAGATATAATCTGAGCTGTCGTTCAGATAATTCATAATTAAGTTCCTGTGGATCATCAGGAATTACCGGTTTAATACCTTGGATATGTAGATCTTCCTTATATGCAGGAATCTCCATTAAGTCTATTCGAGACCGACGCACAACAAGAGGATTAATGATGGAACGTATGCTGGACGCTATGCGTTCTGCTTCTTTCTTAACCTCTTCATCTGTTATCCGCTTTTCTCGCTTCGCCTTTTCCATTTCCTTATATGTTGCAATCAACTCACGGAAAGATTCTCCAAGATTCTCTACTGTTTTTAGAGTAGATTTATTGGGTATCTGGAATAACTTTAGCAACGAGTATATATCGGCTGGACGATTATTGAATGGCGTGGCGGTCAGAAGAATGACTTTATTATTGCTACATAAGTCATGGAGTAATGAGTAATCCTTAATATACTCATTTCTGAAACGATGAGCCTCATCAATAATAATCAGAAATTGTTCGCCAGTTCTCGCGATCTCCTTAAAATGGTTCAGTGCTGATTCTATCTTTCCGGCACTGAAAACAGAAGCATTGAAGCCAAACTCGTCTTTATAAACCTCCCATTGTCTGACAAGATGCGGAGGGGCAACAATTATTGTACGCAACCTTAGATTCCGTGCTATCGTGGATGCTATGATGGATTTGCCAAGTCCCACAACGTCTGCAATGATAACTCCGTTATGGTTTTCAATCGCATTAAGAGCAAGTTGAACAGCATCTGTCTGATATTTGAGGTTGGTATATCTTCCTTCAGTTATGTCGTGCGGTGTAAGGATATTGTCTTTGGATGGAATATTGAAATACTCATGCAGGACTCGGATATACATCAGGTAAGGTGCATATAACTTTTCATACCATATATGCTTAATTACTTTGTCCTCCCATTCAGGCAACGTGTCTTGGTCAACGACAGGAACTGAGGTTTCCCAAAGATCGTTAAAGATTTTCTTTGCATCAATATGATTTTGTTTGTCTTTAAGACGAACATTAATCTCTGTTCTTCCTTCAAGACCCTGATAAGACAGATTGCTTGACCCGGTTATGACATTACCGGGATCCTCACCTTGTTCATTATGGTTGTCGTCATAGTCAAAAATATACATTTTGGCATGACAAGGTTCCTCAGTTTTACGAATTTCAAGTGAGCCATCTTTTATCTTGTTATAAAACAGCGTAAACGATTTCTGTTTTTCTTCACTGTCAAGAATATCTGTATTATTAAATAGATAAACGAACTGCTGATAATATTTTTCTCTAAGTTGACCCAGCGAGAGTTTGTTCGCCGAAAGCGTATTTATTATCTGAATACTTTTTGAAATATTGGTGTCTACATCAAGTCCCACAAGGATGCGTAGTTTTTTATTGGCAAGTCCCTGCGACAAAAGATAATAGCCAGAGAAGAAAAAATACCCCACAAGGATATCCACGGCATCCGACTTTGGAAGAATGCCTTGGATAATCTCTGACATAAGTTTATCCTTGTTTGTTATGAATGAGTTTTGGCTCATCTTATAAAAAATAAAAACTCCGGTTGCAGTTATCTGAGGGCTGGCCGAGCCTGTAACGACTGCTTGGGAGTTTCAAAATTTAATTGGTTTGGTGGCATCGCTGCCTATGGGTCTAAACCGTTTCGGCCATATTCAGATTGTTTATAGTTATCATTCTGCAAAATTACAAAAATTTATTGAGCTCACCAAGACTTTATGCTTCGTAGCATATAATAAAATCACAATCTTAGCTCAAAAGTATGAGGTGATTAGATGCAAAAGCCACCGAGGGGGTTGAGGCTCTCGGTGGCTTTGAAGTTAGTACCCTTCGGGGAGGGGTGGTTTGGCATCTTCCGGTATGTTGGGGTCGGCTCGCAGAGCCTTTATCGCATCAATCTCTCTCGGTGTCAGATTCGATTTTTGCTTGTGTGGTAACGGGGTGGAGTTCTCGCGTTCAGTTGGCTGAGGATTCTGGCTGCTCTTTTGCTTCGGCTCGGATTCTTTCTGTTTGGGCTTCCAGTTATCATGCGGAGCAAAATAGACAAATTCAAGTCCTTTGGCTTCTTTGCCGACAATGATTGTCTTCCATTCCTCAAAGTCCTTTTCATTGCCGTGCAATATCTCCTGCTCTATGCGGTTGATGAATTTCTGATTGGAACATTGGGTTCGCTCCAATCGGTAGAGCCATTCGACTTTAAGCAGCTCGTTACACTCATTCCTGACACTTGAACCGTACCAGCCCAAGA
>CAMWLX010000482.1 GCA_947175225.1 uncultured Porphyromonadaceae bacterium | reverse complement strand
ACTTCGGGTTAAAAATTTAGGGGTTGGATTCTTTGTCTTTACAGACGTGGATTAGTGGTCGTGTGATCAGACCTCACACAAGGTCGTCAGGGTCAAATCCATCATTGAACTTGGATTTGGAATCAGCGACAGAATCATCATTTACCGTATTGATTCGTTTTGGTTTATGACGGTAGCCTGATTTCTCTGCCATTTCAGCTTCCAGACTTAGCCTGATGGATTCTTCAAGTCCTACCCGGATACTCTCTCTTTCCGAAAGGCGGGCATACAGTTCGGTATCTTTCTGTTCGTTCAGGACTTTACCGGCTTCTGCCTTCTGGGTATCAGTAGCTTCGGGATTGACTGCCGTTTCAACCGCTGCCTCGATCTCATCAATGGATGCACATTTCGCATCGGGTGCTGACACTTCATCAGTAACAACATCCTCATAGCGCAAATCCTCATCGAAAGCAGCCTGTGTTTCAGCATCAGACAGTGGAACAAACGGTTTAAGCCTCGGCTTTGGGACAAAAATGTCAGATTGTCTTTCTTCCTCAGGAGCAAACTCCACGTCCTCAGTCTTAACATCGCCTATCTTGTCATCGAGAATCTGATTGACACGGGCATCCACCCGCTCGTCAATGGATTTGTTAATCCGATCTTCTATATAGGCATCCAGTCTGTCTATGTCAAAACTGCTTTTTCCTATGATGGATGTATCTTCTGCCATATCATTAGCCGTAGAGCGTGGTTCTTCAGGGGGATTTTCAGTTTCTGCCGGAGGCTTTTCTGAATCTGAGTTACCTTTTACTTTCCTGTTGTTATCAAGTATAAGATAGACAATCAGTGTAATATTGCCGATTGCTATAAGGAAAAGCAGACAGAGGTTCATACCGGGACTGTCTTATTGCCGCGTCTGGTCAGCTCATTGATGGCCTCGCGGTTAGCGGCAAGATGGGTTACCAGTATGTTTGTCACATACGCCCCGACTGTCAGGTCTTCCACATCGTAGAGGCGTACCAGTTTCAGCAGCTTGTCAACGAGAGAACGGGGGACGAAGATACCTTTTCGGGCCCCGACATTGGCTGGTGTGAGATAGTCGGAGTTGTAGTTTTTTACTTTCCGCTCCAGAGCGGAGTCGGCGACAGACGGGTCACCGGATTTGACGAAAGTGTTGGCGTCGCAGAATTTTTTTGTCATATTTTTTTAGTCTTTTGTTAATTCTTTTTGTAAAAGAGATTGAAGAATCGGGTCAAACTGTCTGAAATGTTCCTCAAGAACATTATACAGATAACCTGAGAGAGTCGCACCCTCTCCGAACAGTAGCGTGAGCTTGCGTATCTTTTTCAGATGTCTATCGCTCACTGCTACCTGTTTCCCATTTTGGGATACCTTTGTAAACCGTGTGCGTGTCAGGAATCTTTCGATGAATTCCTCCTCTTCCTTTGTATATCCGGAATCTGGGGGAGCTCCACGCGTATCAGTATTACCGGTGGGCTGCCGTGGCTGTGTCTCCTGAGGCATGGAAACGGAGGGAGATTTTTTTGTTTTTTTCTTCGTTCCTGCCGGCGACGGAGTGAAAGTTGGTTCCGCATCCTCCGCGAATGTGTCCACAAAGTTGTCGGAATCAAATTCTACATCATAGTTCTTGGCCATAATATTCAAACCTTAATTATTTCACGGATTTCCTTTACAAGTTCCGGAAGATTGGAGCCTTTAAGGAGAGTATTGTCTGGCGGAAGTAAGGTTGATCTGAAAATCCTCTCATTTCCGGCCGGCAAACCGTCCTTTGTGTACTTGCTGCTGTTCGGAATTATGGTTTCCAGAGAATGGAGACCGAGTTTGGCGAGGTAGTCATCCATTGCTTCCATGACACGGTTTTTCTGCCTTGTGTATGCCTTTGTCCATATAAGTGACAATTCCTTGACATTGGTCTTGCCGGTTGTCATCATCTTGTTCTTGACATGGTTGGCAAAGGCTATTGAACTTGCCGCCTCACCCGTCTCTACAGAGGTAGGAACAAAGATGTAGTCCATTACCGCGAGTAGATTAGGTATGTCAGGATTGTTGATTGTACCTGTTATGTCGAAAAACACCACATCGGGATTTTCTCCATTTTCGAGATACTCCTTGATTAGTGATACCGCATTGGCAACGGGAGTACACATAATTTTATATGCCTTGTCTTTCCGGAATGTCTTGTAGAACTTCACAAGCCTCCGATGGTGGAATGGATTGACCTTTGACACTTGCAGGTCATGCTTCCTGTATTTTTCAAGAGAAAACTGGCTGTCGTCACAGTCTATCGCCACAACGTCCAGACCCTCGTTGTAATAAAGGTAGCTTGCCACCAGTGTGGTCAGAGTGGATTTGCCCGCGCCACCTTTCATGGTGGCGAAAGCTACGAATGTTGGATCGCGCATTTCTTAATAAATTTGGGGTGAATAATTTTTGCGGCGCAATTTCGCCATAAACGCCCGGCTTGATAACCATGTCCGGGTCGAAAGAATCTGACTGAATGACCGAACTTATATTTGTTCAGTCAGATGACTGAGGGAATGAATGTATGTTCATCTGCTCATTCGTCCGTCTGTTCAGACACATGTTCCATCACACATACATTCAGATGAACCTTTGTTCAGACATCGGTTCATTCATACACATGAATGTTCAGATGAACGAATGAATGAGTGAGCAGTCACTCATATGAACATTCACACGAATGGACATCTTAACAGATGAATGACGGTCTGAATGATTGAGTGAACGTGGGTTCATCCGTTCATCTGTCTGAGCATTCCGGCATGTGAATGTCTTTGCAAATGAAACGATGAATGAATGAAAAAAGATTTGTAACTTAGTGATTTTGCGTTACTTTGCGTAATGATTGCGTTACTTTGCGTTACTTTTATATTTCTAAAAAACAATCAGCTCGTAGGAAATTGTTATAATGGCATCGGAGAATAAGGTCTCAATTTCGGTTGTAG
>CAMWLX010000481.1 GCA_947175225.1 uncultured Porphyromonadaceae bacterium | reverse complement strand
CTCGGAGGAGGACTTACACCGGGTGTTGGGAGGGATCATACATATGAAAGGCGTTTACTGCGCTTTATTTCTTGGCTCTTAGAAACTACCACCTTCTATAGATATAGTCGAGAATGAAGCAATAGTAGATGTCCTCGGGTACGTTTATGTACGTCCTATATGTGATAGCGATATTGCGTATAGGATATTATGCATATACATACTTCGCGGGGTCATTCTACCATTGCTCGTTCTCCTACATCGGGCTTTGGTCGGCCTCTAAGAGCGGAATGAGCAGGTGATGGCTCCCGCTTTTCATTTTCGTCAAACCTAACAGAATCGCCATGTCGGAGTCAGTGGCTTACGGATACAGCTGATGGCCCGGATATACGACAACATAGATATCAAGTTTGAGCAGGGACTCACCGACATAATAGAATCTCACGGTGTCAAGCGTGTTGACTTCTGTGTCGGATATTTCAATCTGCGTGGTTGGGATAAAGTAGTCGAACAAGTAGAACAGCTTGAAGGTGATTTTGTATTCGAAGGGCGGACAAACGAGCATCGCACATGCCGTCTCCTTATCGGCATGCACCAACCCCCTGCAGAATTGGTCCGGATACTTTATTCCCAGGAAGACAATACTCCTGATGCTGAACTTGTGCAGAAAATCAAACGCCGTATCGCTCAGGATTTCCGCCGTCAGCTTCTTATCGGAATACCGACTAAGCATGATGAATGGGCGCTGCGTCGTCTGAGTTCGCAACTTAAATCCCGTAAGGTCGTGGTCAAACTGTCCGTAAAGGAACCATTGCATGCCAAACTATACCTTGCATATCGACCCGATGACCGATACAATCCCATATTGGCTATAATGGGAAGCAGCAACCTGACTTATGCAGGACTTACCAAACAGGGCGAGCTTAATGCGGAGTTTCAGGACCGTGACCAGGCTGAAAAACTCAGCCGGTGGTTTGATGACAGGTGGAACGATAACTTCTGCGTGGATATAACCGATGAACTCATAAAGGCCATTGAAGAAAGCTGGGCTTCTGAGAAGACAGTCCCTCCATATTATATCTATCTCAAAATAGCGTATCATCTCAGCGAGGAAGCGCGCAATGGCATCAAGGAGTTTTCCCTCTCACCGATATTCCAACGTGAGCTTTTCGATTTTCAGCAAAATGCAGTCAAGATAGTAGCCCGACACCTCAACAATGACAAACGTCGTGGTGCCATGATCGGTGACGTGGTAGGTCTGGGAAAGACCATCACGGCCTGTGCTGTTGCCAAGATTTATGAAACGACATTTGCAGGAACCACCCTAATAATCTGCCCTGCCAACCTTCAGGAGATGTGGCGAAAATACATAGCCAAATATGACCTTAAAGCGGAAGTGACATCAATGGCCAAACCCATTGATGTGGAGAAAGCCCGCTTCTACCGCCTCATCATAGTGGATGAAAGCCATAACCTCCGCAATGGAGGCAAACGCTATCAGAATATCAAAAGCCTTATCGAGCACCAGTCAAGCCGGGTGCTTCTCCTGACAGCCACCCCTTACAACAAGCATTATTCCGATTTGGCCAACCAGCTTCGTCTTTTCATTGCAGACGATCAGGATCTTGGCATAAGACCCGAACGGTATATAGAGTCTCTTGGAGGAGAACGTGGTTTCCAGATGCAGCACAGCGACATTCCGATCCGTACGATAGGCGCTTTTCAAAAGAGCGAGGAAGTGGAGGACTGGAATGAGCTGATGAAACTTTTCCTTGTCAGACGAACACGTTCATTCATACGCAACAACTTCGCCAAATCTGATGAGAGAGGCAAATACCTGCAGTTCCCGGACGGCAGCAAATCATATTTTCCTGACCGGATTCCACGTTCAATAAAATTCAATACAGTTTCCGGCGACCAATACTCCCGTCTGTATTCGTCGGAAATGATTGACTCGATGAAATCGCTTGCACTGCCACGATATGGCCTCAACAACTTCATCAGCGAGAAAAACTCAGCTGATGCGCCTAAGCATATCCGGACGCTTATCGACAATCTATCCCGAGCCGGAGCCCGCATGATGGGTTTCTGCAAAAGCACTTTCTTCAAGCGAATGGACTCAAGCGGTTTTTCATTCCTGCTCACACTCTACCGCCATATCCTGCGCAACTGCGTCTATATCTACGCCCTCGACAAAAAGCTGCCGGTTCCAATTGGTGATGACAATGCCTTGCCTGAAGATTATACCGAAGACTTCGATAATGACACTAATGTTTTTGGCGAGGACGGAAACGAACCCGCTGTCGATGCCACACTCAGTATTCCCACTGATATAAACGAATATATGCGGAAAGCCAAAGAGCATTACGACATCATATCTCAGAAAAACAACATTTCATGGCTCGATGCGAAGTTCTTCAAACGCACATTGAAGCAACAGCTAAAGGCCGACTGTGATATAATCCTGAAAATGATACAGCTCTGCGGCAAATGGGATCAGCGGCAAGACCAGAAACTCAACGAGCTGGAACAGCTGCTACGTGGCACACATAAAGAGCATAATGGGCACGGTAATGACAAGGTAGTGATATTCACTCAATATTCCGACACCGCACGCTATATCTTCTATCAACTACGAAAAAGAGGATTTTCAAATATCGACTTCGCAACCGGAGGAAGCGAGAATCCATCAGCGATTGTAGAGAAGTTCTCCCCCGTAAGCAATGACGCGGCGGGTAAATATGCATTAGACCAACAGACACGCATCCTTATCGCCACCGATGTGCTTTCGGAAGGACATAACCTTCAGGATGCGCATGTAATTGTCAACTACGACCTTCCTTGGGCCATCATCCGGCTTATACAAAGAGCAGGTCGTGTAGACCGAATCGGTCAGAAGGCCGATAAGATATACTGCTATTCATTCTTCCCGGCTGACGGCGTGGAGGAAATAATCAATCTGCGTGGCCGACTCAATGACCGAATCAA
>CAMWLX010000480.1 GCA_947175225.1 uncultured Porphyromonadaceae bacterium | reverse complement strand
GCTGAGGCTTTGACGATGCCGAGGATTCCGGCGATGAGGGCCACCATGAGGCGGCTTTTTGCGATTCCGAACTTGGTTTTGATATTATTGAAATAGTTAAGCATAGAGTAATAGATTAAGGTTAGATTGGTTATCGGTAAATATTGAAGTCGATTTCATCAACTCCTGTCGTGTCAATATCTGCATGAAACACGATTTTCTTTGTAGATTTCTTTTCCTCGGCAGTCTCGCCTGTCTCAGGCTCGAACACCATGACCGGTAGCTGACATTCAATCATAAGAATGCGCTTTCGAACAATCGGATCGAGAGCAATACGCTCCAGAATTTCAGTGCCGGCCATATCAGGTAAAGTCTGCTTGGCAATAGCCATATCCTCCTCGGACGTGGATTTGCCTTTGAGAACATTTACGGTTGTCTGCATAGCCTCAAAATCAAGACCGTCAGCCTTAGGCGGTAGGACTTCCGGCTCCTCATCTCCAAGGTCAGATGCTGTTACCGTCGAATGGGTAAAGACCTCATCAAGTCGGTCATTTGACACGATTCCGGAATGCTCATCTGAAACATTCTCCGCCGGTTCTTCAATGTCGGCTGGATCTGCATCACAGAATCTTCCCAATACTTTCAGTACCTCCGGCACCGCCTCGTGTACGGCAACCTTCACAATTTTCACAATTTCAATGTTCTCTTCTTGTTCTTGTACGTCTCCCACATCGGGAGGCGGCTCGTCATTCTTTACCTGCGGAGGTGGTTGATTGGTTCTTACAAGCAACAAACCCACTAAGAATACATTGCTCAATAGCAACGCGCATAGGAAGAATGTCGTCATCCGAACAATTCTTGTAGGTTCTCATCATAGACACCTTTCATTGCAGAAGCGTTTTCACGAATATGTTCAATAATAATTGAGGTGACGAATGATGATAGCGAGACTCCGGGGATTGCCACTGTCTTTACCAGACGCTGTAATGTGGCATGGAGGTCAGAAGGAATGTAAACCTTCGAGTTGGAGCATATCTCCATTGGAGTCAGAAATTTTTCAGTGTACTTATCCCTCTCGGATTTTCCACAGGGAGGCAACGTACCTCCCGATATGACCTGAATGGTCACGATAGGAGCATTGTTTTTCATTCAATTAAAAATGTTGCGATTAAAGCCGTTTTTCTATCATTGCGGCAAATTGTTCAAAGTGAGCGGCAAGTACGTTATTGACGTATGCCTTGACTGTGCAGGTGCGTTTTTTCTCATACGAGATTATTCTACGTATTTTTTGCACAAATTCCGGGTCTATTTCCACCGGCTGAAACTTTTCCTGCGGCCACATATAGGTTGGGTCAAGAAGAAACCTACGACGATAAGCCTCGTCTTCGTCATCGGCTATTTCGGAAACCCTACGTTCATAAAGCTCAGGTCCAGCCTTGATGTGTATAGGCTCTGATACTTCATCTGACGCTGCTTTATCAGTAGCCACCGGTGCTTTTTTCAAATCGCCTATGCCGGAGGGCTCCTCCCGGAAACCACGGATAAACTCGTCGGCATCGACATCCGATTCATATACTTTCGCCATAAGTTCAGAGTTTGAGAAGGGTTATAATCTCATCGGCAAGTTCCGGCAGACGTGTTCCTTTGATTAACGTCTTGTCGGGAGGTAAGACGGTGGAACGGAATACTGCACGCGGCATAGTATTTGACCCCTCACGTCGGAATTTCTTGGTATCGGGGATACGGGTTTTCAGTGTTTCCAATCCATATTCGGCAAATAAAGCCTCATACTGATCGTACAACTCAGTCTTTTCCCTCGCATCTACCAGATTCCAGAGCATATAGAGGTCTTTGACCTGTGCTTTGCCGGTAGTTACCCATTCATGAATCTTCAATGCAAATGCCAGTGAACTCTGGAGAATGACCCTGTCGGCGGCGATGGGTACAATTACCGAATCCATGCAGTTGAGGATGTTTACAACCCCTCGGTTATTGATTGTGCCGGGCAGGTCGAATAGAACGATGTCAATGTCGTTTCCACCCTCCACAATCTCACGCACCTTTGTCATTGCGTTGTCAGGGTTAGCCAGTAGCAGCGGCCACGGCTTCAGATGTGTGCGCCGGACATTTTCCCGAAACGCTTTCGTGAACGAGGGATTACAGTCAACGAGATCTTGATCACGTTGTCGCATCTCCTCGATGCTGTATTGAGGATAATCGCAATCCACAACAAGCACCTTCATTCCCTTGACATAGTAAAAGTAACTTGCCATTACCACGGTAAGGGTTGTTTTGCCTGCGCCTCCTTTCTGGGTGGAGAAGGCAACAAATTTTGGTTCTTTCATACATTGGTGTTTGAAAGATTTTCATACCGCAGAGCCGCGTCATGCGCCGTCGGTCAACCGGACTCTCTTGTCCGACAGATATGACGGTATCATACGATATGCTTCCGTCGGCACGCATGCGGACGGGGATGGCAGCATTTATCCGACACTTCGCAGTGCCGCTTCCCTCACTGCCGGGAGGGGCTTCGGATGCTCACGCATCACTGGTTGCCGACAGCCTGACGGCCATAGGGCTATAGATACCTATCTATATAGGTAATTAGATCGAAAGCTATATTGCTATATATTAAGAGAGGTAAATTCAAATACTGTTGCATACATCGTTCGATAAGAAGTTCCCAACAAACATAAATCCAAAATAAGGTTGAACTCTATGGAAGGACATACACAGGCAGTTTTATGGATAGACCTGTCTCTACATACATTCAAAGAACTCTCTTCAGCAATCTTCCCATATACGTGTCTAACGATGTCCATCCGTGTGTATCTTCATAATTATATCGTGACATGAAGACAGATATCTGGGTCAAATGCTCTGCAAAGATAACAAAAAAGAAGGGCATTTCCAAATCTCAAAATCTTTCAAATTTTTGAGTTTCAGATGCTTGGCGCATTTTGGCGCGGTTTGGCAAGCAAACGCACCGATATAAGGCAAAAAC